>DATNLB010000279.1:0-10540 GCA_035603095.1 Candidatus Acidiferrales bacterium | reverse complement strand
CTTGAGGGCGCGCCAATCAAGGCAATCTTCTTCGGCTGACGGACGATTTTGACCGCCAAAGGCTGGCTCCTTGTCTTGTATTTCCCGTCTACCGCGCTAGGCTACCGATGACTGGAACATGCAGAGTTTAACCGGCACCGCACCCCAGTCATGCACTGCGCGTTTCCCCGCCGGGCACTACAAACGGTTTAGCGGCGCGGCGCCGGTGCAATGGTCGCCAATTCCGGAGGCAGCGTGAAGCGCACGTCTTCGCGGATCAAATCCAGATCCCGTTGATCTGTGAAACCGAACTCCGCCAGCCGTTCGCTGACCTGCTCCACAAGGACTTCCGGCGCGGACGCGCCCGCGGTCAAGCCCACGCGCGAAACGCCTTCGAGCCACTTCACATCGATGTCCGTCGCCGAATCGATCAATTGCGCTTTGACGCCGCTGCGCTGGGCGACTTCCACGAGGCGGTTGGAATTCGAGCTGTTCGGCGAACCCACCACCAGGATCAGGTCCACGTCTTTTGCCACCTGCTCGACCGCTTCCTGGCGGTTCTGCGTAGCGTAGCAAATGTCGTCGCTCGCAGGACCCTGGATGAATGGGAACTTCTGGCGCAGCCGCGCCACGATCTCCTGAGTGTCGTAGAGGCTTAGGGTCGTCTGCGTGAGGAACGAGAGCTTGTCGGGGTCTTCCACTTCGAGAGCATCCACGGCGGCGACGGAGTCCACCACGATGGTACGGTCCGGCGCTTCGCCCGAGGTGCCGACGATCTCCTGATGGTCACGATGACCGATGAGAATAATGGTGCGCTTTTCGCGCGCAAACTTGAGGGCCTCGAGGTGCACCTTGGTCACCAGCGGGCAGGTGGCATCAATCACTTTCAGCGCTCGCGACTTGGCTTCCTCACGAACCGTCGGCGGAACGCCGTGGGCGCTGAAAACCAGGACGGCACCGTGCGGCACTTCCTCGATGGCTTCTACAAAGATCGCGCCGCGCCGGCGCAACTGCTCGACTACGTAAGTGTTATGGACAATTTCGTGATGTACATAGACCGGCGCGCCGTACGCTTCCAGCGCAAGCTCGACGATATCCACGGCGCGCACTACGCCCGCGCAGAAGCCCCGCGGCCTTACCCTCAGCAATACTTTTCCATTCGCTGCAGTCGGCATTTTTGTCCTAAATAGTTGATTTCCGAAGACTCTATCATACCTCACGGCGCGCCTCGCCCGCATCCCGTTTCCCAAAAGTTCCCTTTCACCTAACTCCGAGAATTCCGCTCGCCTTCAGACTCAGCATGAAAGAGGAAGCCAAAAGCTACCGCCGACTGTCAGTCGGTTATTTTCATAATTCTACAAGGATGGTTCTTTGAAGATGGCGAAGAAGGAACGAAAGGAGGCAAGGAGGACGCGCGGCATCGGGTAAACTTAGCAGGTACTATGAATATAATCCCTAGCGGCTGGCACCTTCACCTGCCAACCAAGCCGCAAGACCAGAATTCTTAATCATTTACGGAGCGCCCATTTTGGCATTCCATAAGCATTGCGTGACCCTGCCGAACCATTTTGTTCCTGGTCGTCCCCGGGAAGCGGAGGCAGAGTCCTCCGAAGACAGGGATTGGAGATCGGAAGCGAGTCCGATCCCTCGCAAGTCCCCAAAGCTAGCGCGCAGAGGAATAACGAGGGCCTCATGAATTCAGCCATTTTGCTTGTGGATGTTGCTTCGGCGAGCCGCGACTCCTGGAAATCATTTCTACAGAGTCATAACTACGAAGTATTTACTGCAGATAACGGGGAATCCGCTGTGCGGGAGTGCCTCCAGCTTCAACCTGATCTGGTCCTGCTGTATGACGGTCCGCCGGATGTCGATGCCTTCGACGTCTGCCGCCGTATGAAGGGAAACCCGCTCAATCACGAGCTTCCTATTGTCTTGACCAAGCCTTCGCCGCAGCCAGCGGATGTCGCGCGTGGACAGGAAGCGGGCGCTGCCGATTTCTGGGGAACTTGCAGCTCGTTCGCGGAAGCGTTAAGCCGCGTGCAGTCGCTCCTGCGGCTCAAGACGTATATCGATGAACAGGCGAAGGCCGTGGTGCTTTCGCTGGCGCGCAGCATTGAAGCGAAACATCCGCTCATGAACGGGCACTCCGACCGGATAGCAAATTACGCCGTGCATCTCGGAAGCAGTGTGGGTTTGCCGGAAGAGGAACTGGAGGAGTTGCGGATCGCATGCTTGCTTCACGATGTCGGAAAAGTAGCTGTGCCGGATGAGATCCTTCTCAAACCCGGGGCGCTGAACGCGGCAGAGACCAAGATCGTCAGGCAACATCCCGTCATTGGGGAAAGCATCTGTGCGCCGCTGAAGTCGCTGCGCCGCATCCTTCCGGTGATCCGGCATCACCATGAGCGAATGGACGGGAGCGGATATCCTGATGGCCTGTGCGGACACGAAATTCCGCTGATGGCGCGGATCCTCCAAATCGCGGACATTTACGATGCGCTCATCACGGATCGCCCTTACCGGGATGCGCTTTCTTCAGAGCAGGCCTTGGAAACTCTCAACAGGGAGGCTGGGTACGGCTGGCTTGATGATTCCCTGGTGTTGAAGTTCTCGCAGATCTGCAGATACGGCGAATACGTCCCGGTAATTGGAAGATCCATGCTGGCCTCCTACTACGCGTAGCGGCGCATCGTTCGTCCGGTAGTTCCGCACATTGAAACAGTCTTCTACCCATATCCAAATTGGCGCTCGCTGAACCAATGCGTTCAGCCGTAAGATTCGCCCATGATGGCAACGGAGATGGCCGTCTCCCCGGTGATGCTGGAAGGCGAGTACGTGCGGCTGGAGCCGCTGGCGAAGGCGCATCTGGCGGGTCTGGCCGAGGCCGGCCTGGACGAGGAGTTGTGGCGCTGGATTCCTGTTCCGGTTCGAACGGCGGATGAAATGGCAGCGTACGTAGAGACTGCGCTCGGGGAACAAGAGCGAGGAGTGTCGCTGCCTTTTGCCATCGTTGAGAAGGCCACCGGTCGCGCCATCGGAAGCACGCGTTACGGCAATATCGACCGTACGCATCATCGCGTGGAAATTGGCTGGACGTGGGTAGGGTGCGAGTGGCAGCGCACGGCGGTGAATACGGAAGCGAAGTATCTTCTGCTGAGGCATGCTTTCGAAACGCTGGGCTGCATGCGCGTGGAGTTGAAGACGGACTCGCTGAACGAGCGCTCGCGCGCGGCGATCCTGCGCATCGGCGCTCGGGAAGAAGGCACCTTCCGGAACCACATGATTACGGCGAGCGGGCGCATCCGGCATACGGTTTATTTCAGCATTATCGATTCCGAGTGGCCGACGGTGAAAGCGCGCCTCGCAGCGATACTGAGTTCCGGCAAGCACTAGAGCCGCGCGGGCCGGATTGCGGCCCTACCTCTTGCGCAACGGCTGGCCATTCGGCGGCACTCCAACATCATCAACTGAGGTAAAATTCAGCCCGCATATAATCCGCTTGAAGGAGGATCGTGGCTACGCCCGACAATCCGATGAACCGCCGGCGCAGCGAGCGCGTGATGCTGCAGATGAAAGTCACGGTGATCGCGGAAGACATCCAGCGCAAATCGCATCAAGAAGAGGCGATGACGCTGGTCGTCAACGCTCATGGCGGCCTGCTGAAGATGAAGATGGAGGTGCACGTCGGCCAGCCTATGCTTCTGGTAAACCCGCAGAGGAGTGTGGAGCAAAACTGCCGGGTCGTTCGCGTGGAAGATACGTCAACAGAATATTTCTCCGTGGCGTTCGAGTTCGACAAACCGAATCCTAAGTTCTGGCCGGTCGTCTTTCCACCGTCGGATTGGGATGCTTCGCGCGCGTGATGCCGCGCCATGCAACTCAGGCGAGCCGGAATAGCCTGCTCCCCTTTTTAATCCGTTCGCACCACCCTTTGACGACCGCAACTCTTCGAAGAGTTCTGGGTTCAACAAAAACGAGGGACAGTGTCCGCTTTGGAGGACGCTCTGATGAAGTACCGGATGAATGGCATTGGAGGATCGCCGCTAGTGGCGGCATCCGTTTTGATTTGCGGGCTGCTGCTCGGTGGATGTGACGACCGCGTCGACGTGGTTCGCGATTCGAATATCCCCATACCCAAGGGGAGCACCTGGGCCTGGAAGCCTGTCGCGCCACCCAAGGACGCGGACCGCCGTCCCGTTCTATCGCGTGACGTGATCTCGCGCGGAGAAACCGTCGCGCGCGAACCCAGCGCCAACAACGAAATCGTTCGCCAGCGCATCCGCACGGCAATCGAGCAGACGCTGTCGTCCAAGGGATTGCGGCAAGTCAGCGACCCGCAAGCCGCGGATTTCCTGGTGGATTATCACGTCGCAGTGCGGCGGCATGACATGACAGTGCAACGCGTGTACCCGGGCGGATACCCGGGCCTCGTTTGTGGCCCTTATGGATGCTGGGAATCGTGGGGCTGGGGCCCGCCGGAAGTCAGCTACGAAAATATTCGCTTCCGCGAAGGCATGGTGGTTTTTGACTTTGTGAAGCAATCGACGAAGCGGCTGGCGTATCGCGCGACCGGCCAGAAACCGGTGCACCGCGACACGTTTAATCAAGACGAGATCAATGAATTCGTCCACCACATGCTCGGGAAGTTGAAGACCAACGGGTAGGGTCGATCCACACAGCTAAGGCAGCAAACCGAAGACGGCGACGCTGTTCGGTGTGCCCACGTACACTTTCCCGTTGACGATCACCGGGGTGATGAATTTTCCATTGCCGCTGAAGTGGTCGCGGCCATTTGCGGCCTGGTCGGAATCATAGAGTTCCTTGGTGAGATCGGTGGCATCGTAGGCAAAAAGAATGGCGCCGCTATTTTCGATGGCCCAGACGATTCCATTGGTTGTGCCGTTTGCGGAGACGCTTGGCGTCGTTCCCGGATAAGTGAAATTGTGAGTTGTTTGTGTTGCCGGGGAAAGTGCAAGTTTCGCGTTAGTGACCGGAAATGCTTTGAGGGCGTCGCCCACGGCACCAAAGTAAACCGTGCCATTGAAGTACGCGGGCATGGAAAAGACCTGCCCGCCGAGCTGGCCTGAAATTTCCTGATAGATCTGGTCCAAGTTTGTGTTGAACTTGCCCATGTTGTCGCGGTCCACAACGTAAATGACGGCGTCTTTACCGGCGCCGACGGAGAGGTGCTTCGTGACGCGCCCCGCGTCTTGGGTGTCCGGCAGGAGAATCGCGCCGCCAGAGCCGAGATCCAGGTCGGCGCTGGATTCAGAAACGGTATTGTGCGGAGTAAAATAATCCACCAGTTTGAGTCCCGCACCGGTGGAAATCTTCACAAAACAATTCCCGCAATCTGCGTTGGATGGGAACCCCTGAGCGTTCAGAGTGGTGTCAAAGTCGCCGTTGCCCTCGAGGAAAAAGATGTTCCCCGACGAATCGGCTGCGGGCGCGGTGCCGGACATCCAGATTCCACCTTCGCTTCCGTTTGGAACCAGATTCAAAACGCTCGTTTGGGCGAGGCTGTCCGCGCTGAAGGCCATGACCCATGAAGTGTAAGGGCGATTGTCGCAATGAGAGGACCAGGTGGTGTAAATCTTTCCGTTGATCTCCAGCAAGCCGGGCCTCTCCTTATATTGTTTGGGATCGAAGACGACGTTTCCGCCGGAGCTGTTGTCGCCCGTTCCAGGATAGGTTGCCGTGATCGTCTGCGGCCCGCCGAAGAGCTCCTTGCCCGTAGTCAAATCCAGTGCGTGCAAGCGCTGGAAATAGGTTCCAGCGGTATTCTTCGACATAGCCACGACGTAGATGGCATTGCGCACGCGGTCAATGACCGGCGTCGCGGTGATGCCAATTTCCGGCGAGACCTGGGTACATCCTCCCACTGGGTCGCTCGGAGTTTCGCCATTGCCGAGGGTTGACGTCTTCCACAGGAACGAAGCGGTCGCGCCGCTGATGGAGTCAGCGTCGAAGGCGTGGACGGAACCGTGTTCGGTCGCGACGTAAAGAACGTTCTTCTTTTGTCCGCCGAAGCTCACCTGGGAAAGATAGAGCGGCTGGGCATCCACCCTGCCATCCACTGGGAATTCGCCAAGCTTTCCGAATTTCGTGGAGTTCACGTTCGCCGGAGTCAGCGCTGTTTCATTCAGATTCTGCCCAGTGCGCTGGTTGTCGTAGTGATACGTGAGGACGTCCACGCCTGAATTGGGGCCTGGCCCGCTCCCATTTACGGAACCAGTGATGAAGTTGCCGCCACACCCCGCGAAAGAGAACGCAACGAGCATGACTGCGATCGAACATGAGAAGGGCCTTCGCCGCATTAGCATTACCCTCGATATTGAACTCAGCGGCTGGGCTAAGCAGGGAACGAGACGCTAGGGCAGATTGATCCAGTCTAGCGAATACATAAAATACGGCCTAGGAAAAAAATACCTGAAATACGGCCTAGGAGAAAACTGTAAGGCGATATTAGATTCGCGCCTGTGGAATTGCACATGAACTGCTCTGCAGTCCTTGGCAAGTGCGTTGGGAGCAGGCTGGGACGCCAAGGCTGGCCTGCTTGCAACGGCGCTTCCTTCCTTCTATTCTCAGGATCCTTATGCAGCTCAAAGATCAGGTTGCGCTCATCACTGGTTCGGGCAGGGGAATTGGCCGCGCCATAGCGCATCTTTTTGCGAAAGAAGGAGCCGCGGTGTTTCTGACGGCACGCACGGAGAAGGAACTCAACTCCACAACGGCGGAAATTTCGCGTGCCGGAGGCAGGAGCGGGTACGCTCCGGCAGATTTATCGCGGGAATCCGATTGCACGCAAGCGGTAGAGGCCGCGCGAGAAAAGTTCGGCAGGATCGACATCCTGGTGAACAATGCGGGACATTATGGCCCTGTGGTTCCGGTTGAAGATTACCCGCTAGTGGATTTCGACAAAGTGATTGCCGTTCACCTTCGTGCCGCGTTTTTGTTGTCAAAACTGGTGCTGCCGGAAATGTACGCGCGGCAGTTTGGCGTGATCCTGAACATCTCAAGTATCTCGGCGAAGGCGGCTTACGCGTGGGGCTCGGGCTATGCCGCGGCAAAGGCAGGGATGCTGGGGCTAACGCGGGTGACAGCCGCGGAAGGAGCGCGAAAAGGCGTACGCGTGAACGCCATCTGCCCCGGGCCCGTGACCGAAACGCAGATGTCGAAGGACCTGGGCGCCGTGCTCGCAAAGAAAATGGGTGTGAACGAGGATGAACAATTGGCCGGCTTTCTGAACGGCCTGCTACAGGGCCGCGCACAGACGGCGGAGGAGATTGCACGCGCCGCACTGTTCCTGTGCTCGGAGCAATCCAGTGCAATGACCGGCCAGTCCATCAACGTCGATGGCGGCGTAGCGTTCTACTAGGAAGACGCAGAATCAGTGCATTTCGTTTTTGTAAACAGACCCGCCTTTCATCACGAACTTCACGTTCTGCAGCTCCTTGATATCTTTCAGCGGATCGCCGCTGACGGCCACAACGTCCGCCCACTTGCCGGCCTCGATGGTGCCCACTTTGTCGCCCCAGCCAAGAAGCTCGGCGGGGACTGAAGTGCCGGCTCGAATCGCTTGCAGTGGGGTCATACCGTATTGCACGTAGTATTCGAATTCCTTGGCCTGGTTGAGCACCTTCCAATCAAAGCCGCCGGCGTCCGTGCCCAGCGCGATTTTCACGCCCTTCTTGATCGCTTTCGGAAAGTTTTCGCGCTGCAAGTCCGCCATTTTCGGCCAGTTGCCGCCGCGGCCTGGCGCCACGTACATGCCGACAGTGATCGTCGGTACCCAATAAATCCCTCTTTTAGCCATTTCGTCCATCAGCGCGTCGGTAAGCCCGTCACCGTGTTCGATGGTATCCACGCCGGCGCGCAGCGCCGCGGCGATCCCGTCACTGCCGATCGCGTGCGCCGCCACTTTCTTGCCGATGCGATGCGCTTCGTCCACGATGGCCTTTGCTTCCTCATCGGTGAAATTCACCATCGAGTGAAGCACCCCGTCGGCCTCGAAGTGGTAGCGGCGGTCGGAGTAATACTTGATCCAATCGGCGCCGTACATCGCCTGTTCGCGGACGGCCTTGCGCGCACCGTCGGTTCCATCCACATACTGCACACCGGTAGGAACCTTTAGCTCCCAGGAATAACCAAGCAGCGGATACATTCCCGTGGGAGCCATCGCGCGTGTGGCCGCCTGCATGCGCGGGCCAGGCACTTCGCCATTGGCTATCGCCATCTTCACGTCCACATCCGCGTACATCGCGCCTTCCGTCTCCAGGTCGCGAATGGCCGTAAATCCGTGTGAAAGCGCGATCTGCGCGTTGCGCGCGGCAAGGATCGCGCGATACGGAATCGACTCCTTCAGCAATTGCGCATCATATTCCTCGGCTGTGATGTCGCCTTGCAGCAGGACGTGCGTATGGGTATCGATGAAACCAGGCAAGACTGTGGCCTTCGAAAGGTCAATCACGTCGACACCGGCGGGTGCGCTTCCTCCGGCCACGACGGAGGCAATCTTGTCGCCCTCAATTACGATCAGCACATTCTCGAGCGGCTTATCGCTCTTCCCATCAATCAGCCTTCCCGCACGGATGGCAACGCGGTGAGGAGCCTGGCAAAGGGCGAACACTGGCATTACGAGACTCAGCCCAAACGCAACAAGCGAACGGAGCATCAGAGAGTTCCTCCTTCAAAGCGCAAGAGGGTATCAGAAACAGGAAGTTTCGTCGCCTCCTGAAAGTGCTCGACAAGACTTGGATTGCCGGAATCCGGGAACCTTCCATGCAAATATCGACAATGGAGCGGGCTTCGGCTAACATCTGCCTCGTGGGGTTCCGCAAGAGGGGCACGGCGCACAAATGTGCCGGAAGCTGGTTCACACTTAGATCGAGTTTTTGCCTCCCAGCGGAAAAGATGTTTCTGCCTGGCGAAATCTTGGGGAGCTACTGGCATTAGGAGCTGCATCTCTTTGGAGCAGACGTGAGCCAATCGTCTCTGATTGATCGCAATTCGGTGGGAGAAGATGCGCGGCGCAGCACGCGCATCGAGCGGTCCATCCCCCTGATCGTTTTCGGTCAGAATCGCCTGGGCGAGCCCTTTGTAGAAAGAACGGTCTCGACCAGCCTGAACCTGCATGGGTGCCGGTATCCCTCGCGTCACGACTACGGCATTGGATCGTGGATTACGCTGCAGGTGGTGGGATTGGAAGTCGAGCCGAAGCCCCCGGCGGTGCGCGCAAGAGTGCGCTCGATCCACACATCGCAAAGTTCGCGGGAATTGCAGCAAGTCGGTGTGGAATTGGAAAACCCGGGGAATGTCTGGGGGATTGTTGCTCCCCCTCAGGATTGGATGAAGGTGGCGGGAAATACGGCTGTGGCGCAATTCGCGACGGTGGTCGCGCCTGCGCCGGATCCCCCGCCCCGGACGCTGAAAATCGATGAACTGCCGGTGAATACCGAGCACAAAATGGCCGAGGTCGCTACATTTCCTTCCCCCTCGCCAGTCGCTTCGAAGCCGCAGGCTCCGAGGGCGGGCGAGTCCCCCCAGCCGAAACGCGTCGTCGTTACGCCGGATGGCCTCATCGCCGCGTTGCAGGGAAAACTGCAGCACGCGGCAGAGAAAGCAGTGCAAGGTGCGATAGCGCGCCAAGTGGATGAAGCGGTGCGCGAGGCGCTCAGCTCGATTGATGACGTACGCAACTCCAGCGTGCGCGAGATTCAGGAACTTTTCCCCACGCGGGTGGAGGCGATGCGGCTTTCTTCGAAGGAGGAATTCACCGGCGAGATCGCCACGCACTGGAAAGAACAAATGGAAAAGTACCGCGGCCAGGCGGAGGAGACGGCGCAGCGGTTGGAGAAGCAAGCGGCGGAGTTGCGGCAGGAACTGGCGAGGTCGCAGGAATTTGTGGAAGGAATGACGCGCGAAAGGGAGCCCCGGATCCAAGCGCGCCTGAAAGAAGCAGTGGCCCAGGCCGTATTGCAATTCGAAACGGCGACCGCCCGCTCCGCCGACCGCCGCTACCAGCTCATGCTGGAGAATACCCAAGCCGCAATGCAAGAGGCGCTCCTGAAACTCGATGCGCGCTCCGCGGAAGTGCAAGCGCTGGTGCAGAGCGCAGTGAATTCCGCTCTTGCGGCCTTCCAGCGGCAGACGGACCAGCATGCGAATGCCTTCCTCTCCGAGGCTAAGGAGCGAGCGGTTTCTGCCCTTGCCTCACTCGACGCGGAGAGCCGCGCCGCCTGTGATGCTCGTCGCCAAGCGCTGGAGACCGAAGTTGCCCGTTCCGCCCAGCGTTCCACGGATCAATTCCGCAAAGGTATGAAGGCTTTCCTGTACTCCTGTCTAGTGGCCGCCGTCAGTGCCGTGGATGAACATTCGAAATCCACCCTGGATGGGCTGGTCAAAGACAACGGGAAGACTCTGTTCGAAGCGGACGGCGAATCGCGGACTCAGGATGAAGGGGAAATTATTCCAGATCCCGACGTCGATCCCCTGACTCATTGATGGATGGACGATTGCCCGGAGAAGCCGGCGCTGCCAGCACATGCTCGGGACCGGGGAC
>DATNLB010000513.1:0-2117 GCA_035603095.1 Candidatus Acidiferrales bacterium | reverse complement strand
CGGAGTGCCGAGACGTCGCGCCCAAGAATGGTGATGCCGTGGATTTCGCCGTCACGCATCATGGCATGGGCGACGCAATCGAAGAAAAAGGGCGTCCCCTGGCCCTTCAGCCGCACCTGAACGACGCCGGACCATTGGCGGCGTTCCATGAACCGGGGCATGGCGCGCCGCAAAAGCTCGGATCCTTCCCCGGTGCCCTCCTCCAAGAAATCCGTGATGGGCTTCCCGATCATGTCCTGGAAGGGGGTGGCGACAAGATCAGAGAAACTGCGGTTGGCGGCGCGGATCTGGCCGTCGAGCGTGAGGGCGAGCAGAACGTCGTCGAAAGAGTCGATCAGGTCCCGATAGCCCTGCTGCGAACGCGAGATGATTTGAAAAAGCTGATCGAGCTGTTTCCCGCTCGGCGGATCAGCCTCGCGCTGTTCGAGGCCGCGCATGAGCCCGCGCAACTCGGAGATCTCGTGCGTCTTATTCCACATGTACCAGCCGAAGAGGCCGATGAGAACGACAAAGAGGACCGGGGGCGCTGCTTCGTAGCGGTGCGCGAAGGCACGAATGGAACCCCAGGACGTCCAGGCGAAAAACACGGCAAGGACAAAGAGGACGACAAAAGTGAGCCGCCAGAGTTCGCTCTGCCGCTTTTCGAACTGCTCGAAGCGGGAAGTGATGGCGGCACGCTGGTCAGCGTGCTGCGCGGAGCGGCCGGGGATCCGGGGGTCGCGTTGGTTTTCTTCTAGCATGAAAGTGGACGGGATCCTGCAGAGCCAGGAATCATCCGCCGATACGAGCTATACCCCTTATTGTAAGAATTCCAACTGGATTTCGGCAATCAAAGCGGCAGGAGGAAGTTCCTGAAGGACACCTTTACGATTTGCGCACAAACAACAACGGCGCCCCGGCCGGGCCGGAGCGCCGTCTGATTTGGTTTCTTGCCCACCGGAGGACCGGGCAAAAAGGAGCTTTAGCCTTCGGTGGCCGCGTCCGCTTCGGTGTCCTTCTGGAGGAAGTCGAGCGCGGCCGCTTCTTCCGCGGTGAGCTCGGCGGCTTCCGGAATCTCCTCCATGGGAGCAGGGGCGGGCATTTCCGTCAGCAACTGAATGCTGCGATAGTGCTCGAGGCCCGTACCGGCAGGGATGAGGCGGCCCATGATGACGTTTTCCTTGAGGCCGCGGAGATAGTCCACCTTGCCAGCGACGGCCGCTTCCGTGAGGACGCGGGTGGTCTCCTGGAAGCTCGCGGCGGAGATGAAGGAATCAGTCGAGAGCGACGCCTTGGTGATACCGAGGAGGAGCGGACGGCCCGTTGCGGGGCGGCCACCATCGGCGATGACGCGATCGTTCTCCTCGCGGAAGCGGAACTTGTCCACCTGCTCCTCGAGGAGGAAGGTGGTGTCACCCACGTCCTCGACTTTGACCCAACGCATCATCTGGCGCGAGATCGTCTCGATGTGCTTGTCGTTGATATTGACGCCCTGGAGGCGGTAAACCTCCTGAATGGCGTTGACCAGGTACGATTGCGTGAACTTTTCGCCGAGGACGGCGAGCAAGTCGTGCAGGTTGAGCGGGCCATCGATGAGGGCTTCGCCGGCCTTGACGTGGTCGCCTTCCTGAACGTTGATGTGCACGCCGCGGGGGATGGAGTATTCCTTGGTGGTCTTGCCATCCTCGCTTTCGACGTAGACTTTGCGCATGCCCTTGGCGATATCGCCATAGCGGACGACGCCGTCGATTTCGCTGATGACCGCGGGATCCTTGGGCTTGCGAGTCTCGAAGAGTTCGACAACGCGCGGGAGACCGCCGGTGATGTCCTTGGTCTTGGTGGTTTCGCGCGGGATCTTCGCGAGCACGTCGCCGGCCTGGACCTCATCGCCATCCTTGACCATCAAGTGGGCGCGGGAAGGCATGAGGTACTTCTTGCGGACCTTGCCGGAAGAATCGCGGACCAGAATCGCGGGCTGATGCTTTTCATCGCCCGGAGGCAGAGTGACGACGTCCTGCGAGAGGCCGGTCACTTCGTCCACCTGCTCTTCAATCGTCAAGCCGGGGCGCAGGTCGTCAAATTTAACGGAGCCGGCGGTTTCGGTGAGGATCGAGAAGGTGAAGGGATCCCATTCGGCA
>DATNLB010000280.1:0-5012 GCA_035603095.1 Candidatus Acidiferrales bacterium | reverse complement strand
CCTCCCAGCCAAGGCGCAGGCCCCCGGCGACACGATCACGCTCAACTGGAACGGAACAGGCCCCGACATCGGCAGCGATCACTCGTTGCTGCACGACGTCGCGGCGCTGGACGACAGAGGCAATTCCATTCACGGAACGCAAATCGATGTGACGGCGCTGTTCGATAAGCCTGCCGATCAATGGTCGGAGGGCGTAACGTGCGTCAACGGATCCATGATTGAGCTAAGTTACTTGCTCATGGATGGTTCGGTTGAATCGCTGTCCCTGCCATTGAGGTGCGCGGGGAGCGGCACGGGCATGTCTGGCACGTTCACGGGGGAGGACAACTCTGGCAGAACCGTCACTGGCAGCGTCACCGTGCTGTTGAAGGTGGAATGCCGCCGAGAATGCTGGCGTAACGCCAAGAGCGTGTCCGTCAGCGTTAGCTATCCGGAGCAGTAACCGACCACCAAAAATCAGACGTGATAGCAGGTATTGGCGGACGCCAAACGGCCTTCGCGCGGACGCGTGTCGTAGTCAGCGAGGGTTAGGGCGAGCATTATGGCGAGCCAAAAAACCGAGCAGACGATGACGAGCTGCGTACGCTTGGGACTGTAGCGGGCGTGCATGAAGTAGAGAACAACGAGGGTAGCCTTAATCGTGGCGATGGCGAGAGCGATGACAATATTGAATTTGCCAAAATTTTGGAATGCGGCCCAAATGGTGATGGCAGTGCCGAGCATCAAGGACACGAAGATGACGATGTAAACTAGAGGCGAAACGATGTGCTTGGACACGCGCGACTCCTCCAAACTCTCCTACCGGTGCCTGTCAATCAGATATAACAACGGGAACAAATAGATCCACACAATATCGACGAAGTGCCAGTACAGACCCACGATTTCAACGGGAGTGTTGTACTGCGGCGTGAAGCGGCCGCGGAAAGAACCCCTGATGAGCCAAATGAGCAGGCCTGCACCAATGATCATGTGCAAGGCGTGCAAGCCGGTCATTCCAAAGTACAGCGAGAAGTAGAGCTGGCCATGCGCATTGATGTCTGGGTCCTGCGCGAAAGCCTTATCCACTTCCTCCTTCTCCAGGGCCAATTCCGTAAGGTCATCGCCGGGCATCGGATGCGTCGGATGGTACTTCATGTCAAAGCTGAGGCCGGGGACGAGATGGTGGTCGAATTTCTGCTTGTATTCGATGGCCTTGACGCCAAGAAAGACGGTGCCGAGAGCAAGCGTGGCGATCAGGAAAATACTGACCAATTTCTTCTTCCCGACTTGCGCGGACCAGACGGCCATGGCCATGGTCAGACTGCTCATGATCAGCACAACGGTGTTGCCGGCGCCCAACCTGATGTCAAGGGTATTGCTGCCAATGCCAAAAGCGGTGCTGAATGTATGGCGGTTTATGGTGTAGGTCAGAAAGAGGCCGCCGAAGAACAAGACTTCGGTGACCAGGAAGATCCACATGCCGAGGGCAGCGGATTCCTTCTGCTGCTCGAGGGTCTCAAATTGTCCGTACAGCTCTCCGGTGCGATGCACGCGGTGCTCCTCTTCCTAAGCAAACAGAGGACGAACTAAAGTCCGTCCCTACAGCCGAGACCACAACTGCCTAATCATCTCCATGAGCCGGCGCTAGCGGCTTTGCGCCCGCCGCCAGTCCAAGATCCGGCCGGTTCTGGTAGTCGTACGGCTCCCAGGTAACTTCCGGCGTGACATGGAAATTTTCCGTGGGTGGCGGCGAATCCGTTTTCCACTCAAGGCCCGTGGCCGGCCAAGGATTCTGCCCGGCAACCTTGCCGTAGCGCATGGACCAGGTCAGGTACATCATCGGCAGTAGGTAGCCCAGCGCAAGAATCGAGGCGCCAGCGGTGGACAACACGTTGAGCACCTGAAATTCCGGCGGATAGGTGTGATAGCGCCGGGGCATGCCGAGATAGCCAAGAATAAATTGCGGAAAGAACGTCAGATTGAAGCCGACGAACAACGTGACGGCCGCGGCCCTCGACAAAGCTTCCGGATAGAGCCTGCCGGTAATCTTCGGCCACCAGAAGTGCAGGCCGCCGACGTAACCCATAACGGCGCCGCCCACCATGATGTAGTGGAAATGGGCGACCACGAAGTAAGTATCGTGAATGTGAATGTCCAAACCCAGGCAGGCGAGGAAGAGTCCGGTGAGGCCGCCGATCACGAAGAGGCCAATGAAACCGAGAGCGTAAAGCATCGGCGTGTCCCAGGAGATGGAACCTTTATAGAGGGTGGAGGTCCAATTAAAGACCTTGACCGCCGAAGGAATGGCCACCAGGTAGCTGAGAAAGGAAAAGGTGAGCGCGGCGTAGGTGGATTCGCCGGTGACGAACATGTGGTGCGCCCAGACCAGGAAACCGATGACCGCGATGGCGATGCTCGAGCCGGCGATGAAGGAATAGCCGAAGATGGGTTTGCGCGCGAAGGTCGGAATGATTTCGCTGATCACACCCATAGCCGGAAGAACCATGATGTACACGGCGGGATGCGAATAGAACCAGAAGAGGTGCTGGAACAGGATGGGATCGCCACCGAGAGCGGGATTGAAGAAGCCCAGATGAAACATGCGCTCGAGGCCGGCAAGGAGCAGCGTGATGGCGATGACCGGCGTCCCCAGAACCATCACCAGGCTGGTGGCGTAATGCGCCCAGGCGAACAGCGGAAGCCGGAACCAGGTCATGCCGGGGGCGCGCATGGTGTGAATGGTGACGATGAAGTTGAGGCCGGTGAGAATCGAGGAGAAGCCGTTGATAAAGATGCCGATGACCGCGGGCGTGACCGCCGAATTGGAATACACGCTGCTGAGGGGGGTGTAAAAGGTCCAGCCGGTATCCAACCCGCCGGTGCCGAAGGAATACAGAACGAAGCAGCCGCCAATCATGTAGATATACCAGCTGAGAAGATTGATCTTCGGAAAGGCCAGATCCTTCGCGCCGATCATCAAGGGAATCAGAAAATTGCCGAGGACGGCGGGAATCGAGGGAATCAGAAAAAAGAAAACCATGGCCACGCCGTGCATGGTGAAGAGTTTGTTGTACGTTTCGGGCGTAACCAAGGCGCCGGTTGGCGTCAGAAGATGGATACGGATCATCGTGGCGAAGAGCCCGCCGATGAAAAAGAAAAAGGTGACGGAACCGAGCCACAGCAGAGCGATGCGCTTGTGGTCGGTGGTGAGCAGCCACGAGCGAAGGCCATACTCGGCGTTCAGGTAATCCTCATGCGGCATGTTATGGCCCGGCAACGGATTTTGCGGCGTGTCGCTCATGACTTATTTCTTCCCCGTAGGCGGCGCAATCCCGGCGCCCTTCGCGGGAACCGGTAGCGATTGCAGAGACTTGACGTAGGCGATGAGAGCAAGAATCTTCTCCTCGGTCAGCTGCCCCTGGAACGAGGGCATTAACGGCTGATACCCGGCTACAATTTTTGCGTTTGGTTGCAGAATCGATTCGCGGATGTAGGCTTCGTCCGCAGTGACCGTCGAACCATCCGCCAAAAGAACTTTCGAGCCATAGAGGCCGTTGAGCGAGGGGGCGCGGCCGGCGCCATCGGCGAGATGACAAGTGATGCAAGCCATTTCGGCAAAGAGCTTTTCGCCCGCGACGGCAGGATTGGCGTTCCCGCCGGATGATCCGGAAAGCCACGCGGCGTAGTCGGATGGCTCCATGACGGTAACCCAGCCAGCCATCAGCGCGTGATTCGTACCGCAGTACTGAGAACAAAAGAAGTGGTAGCGTCCAGGCTTCGTGGGACGGAACCACATGGTATTGTAGTGGCCCGGAACCACGTCCATTTTCACGCGAAACGCGGGAACGAAAAAGTCGTGGATCACGTCCTCGCTGGCGAGGACCAGCCGGACATTGCGGCCCACGGGTACGTGCAATTCATTGATTTCCTTAACTCCGTTGGGCTGCTGCGCCTTCCACATCCACTGCTTGGCGATCACGTAAACATCCAGGGTGTCCTGCGGGGTGTGGCGATAATCCACATAGACGACCGCACCCCACCCGAACATGGCCATCGCCAGAATCAGTGGAACGATAATCCACGCGGCCTCGAGCCGCGCATCTCCGTGGAAGGCAATACCGACGTCATTCGGTTGTTTACGGTGGAATTTAAAGAAGAAAATGACGATCACCGCAGTGATGGCAGCCGCAAAGAACACGCAGATGGCGGTGATGAAGAGCATCAGCGCGTCCACCTGCGGCGCGAAGTTGGAAGCTTGTTCCGGATAAATTGGCAATTGCGACTGCACGGCTTAGTGAGCTCCTCGATCCAGACCACTGGAAAGCGGCTGGCGCAAATTACGGGCCGCCGCCAAAGTCTCGCGGCGGCGCGAAATCAAAATTCCTCCGACAATCGAGAGAATGGTCAGGATCCCGCCCACGCGGACAATTTTGAGAATCGAAGCGCTGTAAGTGGCGGCCCTGGGGTCGTAGTGATAGCAATACAGCAAAACATGGTCGATGGGCGTGCCGATCTTTCCCGCGGAGGCATCCACGAGTCCGAGACGCATGTCGCGGCCGGGATACTCGACGCCGTAAAAGTAGCGCGAGATGTGGCCGTCCGGCGTAAGAACCAGCACGCCGCTGGCGTGCGCGAATAGGTTGGACTTGGCATCGAAGGAGAAACGAAAGTTCGCAGCTTTCGCCGCGGCCTCAATGGATTCCTTTGAGCCGGTGAGGAAATGCCAGCCGGAATCCGTTTCCGGGCGGCGGAAATGAACCAGCGCCTTCTTTTTCTTTTCTGCAGCCATTTCCGGCGTCTCGCGCGAATCGAAGCTCACGAAAACAACTTCGTAGTCGCGCCCGGGATTGAAGGAGAGCATGCGCAGTACGCCGACGACGCCCTGCTCGACCTGGTCGCAAAGCATCGGGCAGTTGTAATAGACGAAAGCGAGGACCACCGGCTTCTGCCCGAAATACTCGCGGAGCTGAACGCTGCGGCCGGTTTCGTCGCGGAAGGCAAGGTCCAGCGGCATTAGCCCGTTGAGCGGCGGC
>DATNLB010000212.1:0-2090 GCA_035603095.1 Candidatus Acidiferrales bacterium | reverse complement strand
GATTTGGATCGGGATGCCGCCAACCGCGGAAGCCACCACCGGTTTTTTCTTCCACAGCGCTTCGGAAACAGTAAGGCCGAAGCCTTCGCGCAGGCTTTTCTGAATCACGATGGTCGAGGCCCGCTGCAGCGCGTTGACTTCGAGCGGCGCCCAGGCCGGCAGCTCGATCGCTCGAATGTCCGGATCGTTATCCGCTTCACGCAGCACTTCCTTCAGCACGACGGCGCCCTCGGGATCGTCGGAGGCGCTGCCGCCCGCGAGAACTAATTGGCAATCGAAATATCGCTTCACGATGCGGTACGCGCGAATCACGCCAACCGGATCCTTCAGGCGGTCGAAACGGGAAATCTGCGTGAGGATGGGGCGCATGGGATCGATGCGAAAGCGTGCCAGGACTTGAGCGATGAACTCCGGTTCGAGGTCCTGATTTTTTTCCGAAAGCGGATCGATGGCCGGATAGAAAAGATACTGCGGGATCGGGAGCTGGCGTGAGAATTCGGGGGAAGAAAACATGGCGCTGTCGTACCGGGAAACGAATTTTTCCAGGAAATCCCAGACTGCCCGGTTAGGGCGCGAGAGATCGATGTGGCAACGCCATACCCAGTGGTTTGAGCCAGGCTTGCGTGCGTCGATCAGAGCCGCCGGTTGGGGGTCGTGAATCACCACGAATTCGGAATCGAGAGGAAGAGCCGCGCGATTGCGTTCGGTGTACGCGAGAAAAATCTCGAAATCCCTCGGACTTGCATGATAGGGCGCGCCGTGCAGGGCGTTGTGGAAAGATTTCGTGACGTCAAAGAAATCTTCGCCGCCGGTCATCACGTCCCATTTGAAATGGAGGTCCAGCTCTTCCGCAAGAGGAACCAGGCGATTCAGGATCTCCGCAACGCCGCCGCCAATGGCGGTGGAATTGATCATCTCGATGCTGCGGCCGCGTAACGGCTTTGCAAGCGCGCGCAGCTCTTCGATTTCGCCCGCGCTCAGGAGTCCGGCGTAGTCGTCCAGAGGGATGCGCGTGAGGGTTAGCGCCTCGCTCATGCCTTTCTCCTTTCGCGGTCGATCAGGCGAAGCACTTTGCCGCGCGTGCTGTCCAACGTGTTTGTGTAGATGTCAATGTGATTGATGTTTTCGGCGAGCGACGCAAGCCCCAGACCACCGGCTAGCCAGTAAGAAAAATCGTTCGTCTGGAGCTGCAGCCGCAGGCGCGAAGAGATGAAATGAAAGTAGAAACCGGCGTGGCTGAGATGCGCGATGCCATCGCGAAACTCGTCCAGCGTGCGAGCGCTGCGGCCCAGGGGCGCGGTTACTTCGACGCTTTCGCAAAAGTAGAAACGCTCCAGCGCGGATTGTCCCGCAAAATGGGGAAACGCCGCGCAAAACTCGGCGACAAGGCGACAGAGATCGCGGCGCAGGGCGGCGATGGAAACGTAGTCTCGAATGTCGAGAGCGGCGAGCTGCTCCGCGAGATCGTTGCGGTTAGTGTCCGATAGCACCCATTGCGCGAAATCGTTGGAAAAGCCCTCGGTGAGGAAGTGGTGGCTCCCGAGGGTTTGAAAGGTGTGATGGAAGATGGACGCGTCGCTGCAATGCTCGAGTCCCGTCAGCAACTCGGTCAGTGTACCGGCCGATTGGTTGCCGATTCGCGTGAGATAGGAAACGGTGACGAAGTCGAACGCGGTTTCAACTGGGTTCATGCGACGGCTTCTTCCCCTTCGGCAAGAACAGCATCATCTCAATCTCCTCGTACAGGCGGAATGGCCCGAGATGGTCATGACAATCAAGTTGTCTCCACACGTTCGGGTATCTCGATGCGAATTTCGGTGAGATCCGAGAGAAGATGAGCGGCCCAGCGGTAGATGTTGTGCTCGCGCACGCTGTCACGCATGCGCTGCATGCGCGTGGACTGTTCCTCTTCGGACATTTCCAGCGCGCGACGGATGCTATCCGCGAGTTGCGAGACGTCGTAGGGATTGACCAGTAGCGCATCGGAAAGCTCGCGCGCCGCGCCCGTAAAGGTGCTGAGAATCAGCGTGCCGCGTTCATCCTCGTGCGAAGCAACGAATTCCTTGGCGACGAGATTCATTCCGTCGTGC
>DATNLB010000209.1:0-3791 GCA_035603095.1 Candidatus Acidiferrales bacterium | reverse complement strand
GCCGGCTGTGTTGGGGCCAGTGGAGAGTTTTTTATTATACCGAAGATGGGCAATCGGCCTTTTTCCCAGCGAGTTGGACCGATGTCGCTCAAGCCGATCCGTTTGTGATCCTCTCCAGAGGGCGAGCGTTTGCCCGATTCGAAGATTTGCTGCGATTGGTCGATTTGATCGAGGATCTCAAAGCGAGCGCTGTAAAGTAAATTAGGCCGGATGTGTAAAGGAAAATACGCCGTATTTGAATGTCGCACTTCTTTAAATGATTCCACATATAGCTACGTGATGATTAAAATAGAGCATTCAGCCCGGTATTTTCCCCTTGTCATGTTAAATAAATCAGTGCATTATGCGGTGTAATTTACTTTACATTCTTACTTTCGTGCCGCCCAACCAAAAGAAAATCGAAGCGCTACGCTCCTGTGGCGCCCTCAATCGCAACCCGCAAAAAGTCTGCCACCCCTTATTCACCGGAAATGACTTCTTTGATCCCCACGATTTGGTTCAGCTCAAATACGAAACAATTCGGGCTGTCGAGGTCGATGGCCGTCCGATCGCTCAGGCATCCGTGGATTTTGGCCTCTCGCGGCCCACTATCTATGAGGCGCAGGAGAACTTCCGGGACGAAGGACTCGGGGGTCTTCTGCCCCAAAAGCGTGGTCCGAAAAAGGCACGCAAACTCACGCCGGAAGTCCGCCGCTATCTGGAGGAGCTTGTTGGCTCAGAGCCCGATCTTAAAGCCTCTGTGCTAGCCAAAAGAGTCCGAAGACGCTTCGGCATTGTTCTCCATCCCCGCACCATAGAAAAAGCCCTGGTAAAAAAAGGGCGCCAGAAACCGTGAAAAATCCACCGACCAAACAAGAAGAAGCACATTGTTGGACGCGCCGTTACGAACAGTTGCGACAGGGGATTATATCCCAGAGCGACCTGACCCCCACAGACTTTCGAGGCTTGAGTTTGATGATCAGAGAAGGGCTAATCGCTTGGATGCGAGCCTGGCAGGATCCGCTGTGTTGTCCTGCAGCAGCCCTCCAAACAGAAGCGTGGCCGATCATTACCCCGACAGAGTCCTGGCAACAGGAGGCAACCCGGTTGCTGGTTAATATGGCTTTAGGCCATTTAAAACTTTAGCCCGCCATAACTCATGAGCTTCACTGCGCTCAACTCCAATTCGAAAATCACCCCCGGGCATTTGAAGAAGACGGCCTATCTCTACATTCGGCAGTCGACGCTGCGTCAGGTGTTTGAGAATACCGAGAGTACGCAGCGCCAATATGCGCTGCGTCAGCGGGCGATTGTCCTGGGTTGGCCTTCCGAGCACATTGAAGTTATCGATTGCGACCAGGGTCAATCGGGAGCTTCGACAGCCGAGCGCGAGGGCTTCCAGAAGCTGGTTACCGAGGTGAGTCTAGGCAAGGCGGGCATCGTGATGGGACTGGAAGTATCGCGTTTGGCGCGCAACTGCGCCGATTGGCACCGCTTGCTGGAGATCTGTGCATTGAGCGGCACACTGATCCTCGATGAAGACGGGCTCTATGATCCGTGCCACTTTAATGACCGGCTTCTGCTGGGACTTAAAGGCACGATGAGCGAAGCCGAACTGCATGTGCTAAAGGCTCGTCTGCGCGGCGGCATCCTGAGCAAAGCCCAGCGGGGCGAATTGAAGATGCCGCTGCCGGTGGGCCTGGTTTATGATCCGGCGCAACGGGTCGTGCTCGATCCCGATAAACAGCTGCAAAATACACTACGGCATTTTTTCGAGACGTTTCGTCGGACCGGCGCGGCGTGGGCTACGATGCAGGCCTTTGCTAAAGAGGAGCTCAAATTCCCAAGACGCGGGCAAGCGGGCTCCGGCGAGCTGATCTGGGAAAGGCTGCGATTGAGTGCCGCGTTGGATACTCTGCATAATCCGCGTTACGCGGGAGCCTTTTGTTTCGGGAAAACCCGATCCTGGAAAGATCCCCAGGGTGGACGGCATTGTGTAGACTTGCCTCGGGAGCAATGGGCGATCCTGATTAAGGAAGCTCATCCGGGCTATATCAGCTGGGAGGAGTTTGAGGAGAACCAGAAGCGGTTGCAACTCAACCAGCAGACGCGTGGCCTCGGACGGCACAGTGGGCCGGCGCGGGAAGGCCCGGCCCTGCTTCAGGGCTTGGTCATTTGCGGCAAGTGCGGTCGATCGATGACGCTACGTTACCACAAGCGCGGCGGTCGCCTCAGCCCCGACTACCTTTGTCAGCAACAGAGGATAGAACACTATCTGTTAACGTGTCAGAGCATTCCCGGTGCCGTAGTTGATGATGCACTCTCGACGCTGATCCAAGAAAGCCTCAGTCCGCTGGCTTTGGAAGTGGCCTTGAGCGTCCAGCAGGAACTCCAAGAACGCTTGGCAGAGTCCGACCGTCTGCGTCGCCAGTATGTCGAGCGCGCACAATATGAAGCCGAGCAAGCTCGCGTCCGTTATATGCGCGTGGACCCCAGCAATCGCCTTGTGGCCGATACACTCGAGGCGCTCTGGAACGACAAGCTCCGGCAATTGGAGCAAGCACGTGAGGATTACGAAAAGCAACGGGAAAGCGGCCAACGGACAATCACCCGGCAGCAGAAGGCGCAGATCATGGCTTTAGCCGAAGACTTTCCCCGGTTGTGGAAAGATCCCGGCACCAGCGATCGGGACCGCAAGCGGATGGCTCGGTTGATATTCGAAGACGTTACCTTGAACAGAGAACACTCCCTGGTCATTGCGCAAGTACGCTTCAAGGGTGGCGCCACCAAAGTCTTGAGAATTCAGTTGCCGGCCAGAGCATGGCAACTGCGCAAGACCAAACCCGAGATCGTCGCCGAAGTCGATCGCTTGCTGGAGCAGTGTACCGACTCCGAAATCGCGGCCAAACTCAATAGCAAGGGTTGGCGCTCGTCGGGAAATCAGTTGTTCGATGCTCGGATGATTCGCAGTTTGAGCACCAATCACAAACTGCCAAGCCGAAGCGCGCGTTTGCGCGCAAAGGGACTTTTGACAGCGAAGCAAATTGCTGAACTGATCGCAAGCAAACACCGCCTAGTCCATTATTGGCGGCAAAAAGGGCTGCTGAACGGAATCCGCCTAAATGACAAAAATGAATATCTTTATGAACATCCGAATGAGGACACGATCCAACAGATAAAACGACGCATTCAATTGAGCAAACCAACCACTTATCCTAGATAGTACCTATGAGGCGCAGTATGAAACCAAGTCCTTCAGTACAGCGCTGACACGGGCGAAGCTGTAGAACATCGCGGTAATGAGCGCCAAGTCCCGTAAGCCGGACACCGAATCCTTTGGGATTGAATCCAGCAGCGTTTTGGTGTCTTCGCGGCTCCAGACAGGCGTCTTGCCTTTCTTGACCACATACTTTGGACCGCGCACGGCATGTGCCGGGTTTGATGACACGATCTGACGAACAACCAGAAAATCGTACAACATCCGCACCGCGGCGAGCTTTTGCTTAACGGTCGGCTTGGATCCGGGAAAATCCTCAATCCAGGCAGCCACGTGGAACGGTCGCACGGTCGTGAGTTCTAGGCCATGAGCGGCGCACCAGTCAAAAAACTGCCAGCAAGCCCGAGCGTAAGCAGCCCGAGTGTTCCGGTTGCGGATCGTGGAGGTGAAGAAGTCAATGTAGGTTTCAGTGACTTCGGGGCCGGCGGCAGAAATCAGCTCCGGGATCCACGCGCTAGAAGAAGCGCGGGTAACGATCGCCCCGACTACCCGCACTCACATCGCTAATTTCCCACGGTGACAGTTGTTGCCGGCC
>DATNLB010000475.1:0-4025 GCA_035603095.1 Candidatus Acidiferrales bacterium | reverse complement strand
GTCGGGACGCGCCACCACCACGCGGCGGTCGAAACGGCCCGGCCGCAACAGCGCCGGATCCAGGACGTCAGGCCGGTTCGTGGCCGCAATCAAGATCACGCCTTCGTTCGATTCGAAGCCGTCCATCTCCACGAGCAGCGCGTTCAGGGTTTGCTCGCGCTCATCGTGTCCGCCGCCGAGACCTGCACCGCGATGCCGTCCGACTGCGTCAATTTCGTCGATGAAGATGATGCAGGGCGCGTTCTTCTTGCCCTGTTCAAAGAGATCGCGCACGCGGCTCGCGCCCACGCCGACGAACATCTCCACGAAGTCCGAACCGGAAATCGAGAAGAACGGAACGTTGGCCTCGCCGGCTATCGCGCGCGCCAGCAGTGTCTTGCCCGTGCCTGGAGGTCCGACAAGCAAGACGCCCTTCGGAATTCTCCCGCCCAGTTTCTGGAATTTCTGCGGATCTTTCAGGAACTCAATAATTTCTTGCAGCTCTTCCTTGGCCTCATCCGTACCGGCGACGTCCTTGAACGTGGCCTTCTTCTGCTGTGCGGAGAGCAATCGCGCGCGGGACTTGCCAAAACTCAGGGCCTTGTTTCCGCCCGATTGCATCTGGCGCATCAGGAACAAACAAAAACCCACCAGAAGAATCAGAGGCGCGGCGTTCAACAGGATCAACACCCAATCGCCGCTGCGCACTTCCTTCACCTTGAGCTGCACGGCCTTGTCCCTCAAGGCCTTTGTGACTGTCGGCGCTTCTTCCTTCGGAATGGTGACCTGGAATTTCATGTTCGCGGGCTTGATGTACTCGCCCTGCAGATCGTAGCTGTTCGGCGAGAGATACATCGTCACTTCCTTTACCTCGCCCGCATCGACCTTGGCCATCCATACGCTGTACGTGGGAGTATCCTCGCGTGCCTGGGCCCCGTTGGCGGACACCAGCTTCCAGAGCATCACGCCCAGAAAGACGATCGAGATCCAAAAGAGAATTGTTTTTGCCGTGGAACTAGAATTCACGTTGTCCTCACTAATCCTACAACCTGCCGGAAAAAATCAGATCTTGCCTATTTCTTCCGCCCCTTGCCACTTTTCCTGGGCGTCCCATTCGCTCCGGAAGAAAGCTGCCGGAGATTGCGCCCCATCCCGTTTGGTGCCGCAAGGCCATAGCCAACCCACACCTGATTAGATGCCGTTCGGAAGCCAAAGTAATCAGGCTCCAGGGCTACCCTCCGCTTCGCCGGCTTATCCAGCAGTACTGCCAGGCGAATCGAGCGCGGCTTGCTTTCACCCAGCCGCCGCAGCAAAAAATCCTGTGTCACACCGCTTTCCAGCACCGCATCAACCACCAGCACGTCCCGGCCTTTCAATTCCGGCCCCGAACCGAAGTAAACTTCGCGCCGCGCGTGACCGCTGTCCTCAACATCCCGCACCTCTTCGCGCACAAAGTGGCAAACAACCGGCGCGTCGATTTGCCGCATCAGGTCCGCCGCGAATATAAAACCGCGATCCAGCGTTACGACCACATCCAGCCGCCGCCCCTCGCACTCCCGCGAAACCTCTCTCCCCAGGGCTGCCACGCGTGCGGCGATGCGTGCCGCGGAATACGCCGCTCCCTTCCGGCTGCTCAAATTTGTTTTTCCTCGGCGACCACGATTCCCGCTCGGGTCCTTTCATTCGCGGCAAATTCGGCGGCGACAGGAAAGCCGCGAGCCCATGCAAGAACGCCGCCACTCGTCAGCACCGGCCAGCCGTCCCGCTCCCAACGGCTGACGCGCTTCTCGTTCAACAGGCGCTTCAGCTTGTGGGCGCTGCGGTGACCCTGGGGACGCAATCGGTCGCCGGGACGCCAATTGCGCAGCACCATCGGAAAGAGCAACCGGTCCCGGTCGAGAACCGCCCCATCACTACTAGTTTCCCCTCTCTTGAGGGGCCAGTCAATCACCTTGAGGCGTAATACGCACCCCAGTTCCACGACGCTCACTTCCGCGTTGCCTCTCGCCATATCGATGGCGTACTCATATTCTCGGCGCTCAAGAGGCTTTCGCTCGCCGTCTTGTTTGGCACCATGATCTCCATTGACGAAAAGCAAAGTATTTTCGTCACGCCGGACTTGCAAGCCGCCCGGAAGCTGCAGCGACTTGCCGTTCTGGCCAGATCGTGCCAGGTCCAGCACTGCCTCGACGTGTTGTGCCGTTAGTTCTCCGCGGCGAGTTCTCATTCCTCGCGCAAGAAATCGAATCATGCGCGTGCAAATGGCTTCTCGAACCGGGCTTCCTTCGAACTCTGTGTTCTCCGCGTTGAAGACGGTCCCAGCCAGAGGTCTCAGAAGTTCGGCTGCCTGAATGCTAAGCATATGAGCCGATTGCCGCACGAGCGCGTCGCAGCGCTCCCGTGCCAGCGCCTGTAGGAACGCTTCGTCTCGCCGCGCAAGCTCCGCGAGCGCGGAGAGATGACTGACAATTCCAGGATTGAACTGCTTTTCCAGAAACGGCAGGAGCTTCTTCCGAATCCGCGCTCTCATCCTTTTTGTGTCACGGTTGGTGGCATCTTCGCGCCAGGTTTGTTTTCGAGCGCGCAGATAACGCCGAAGCTCACTCCGCCGAACGTTAAGCAGGGGACGGATGACCGCGCCGGCGACGGGATGAATTCCGCCAAGCCCCGCGAGGCCTGTTCCGCGCAAGAGATGCGCGAGCACGGTCTCCGCTTGGTCGTCGGCAGTGTGCGCCACGACGATTCGCTTGCAAGCTCCCGATTCTGCCAGCGAACGAAAATAGTCGTACCGCGCTCGCCGCGCCGCGTCCTCCAGGTTGGCCCGCTCCTTTTTCGCCTTCTTCGCAACGTCAACAGAAGCCGCGTGAAACTCCAGCCCATGCTTCGCGGCCAGTTTCGCGACAAATGCTTCGTCCGCATCGGAAGCTTTGCCACGCAATTTGTGATTGAAATGCACCACACGCAGCACGATGCCCAGTTTCCCGCGCAGCTCCAGCAGCAACAGCAGCAGCGCCACGGAATCCGCCCCGCCGGACACCGCCACTCCGACACGGTCGCCCGGCTGCGCCATTTCCCGTTTCTTCACGCTTGCGAGGAGGCGTTGCCCGAGCGCGGATGGTACGACGGTTTTGTCTACGTTCTTGTCTCTCCTACCCGTCACAAGTCACCGGCCACTTCTTGGGTCTTCGCGCGCATCCTACCACGGTGCAAGCAGTTAGCGCCCCGTTGAGGATCGCTGTGGAAATCGCTAATCTCGTATTGACTTTTCTTCCCGCCCTTGGCATACTCCTTGGGCTGTAGGTTTGCCTTTCTGCTGGGCAGGGGGGCCTTGCTCTTTGACAACCGATACGATGTGCCAGAATCTGTTCGAAACCATTGGAGTTTTCGAGCGCCAATGGTCTGAGTAAATTCGAGCGATCAACAATTCGCTTGGCAGGCTGCCTGGGATGCAAATCCCGGGATTTTTTTTCGCCAAGCAACCAGATTCAAACGAGAGTTTGATCCTGGCTCAGAACGAACGCTGGCGGCGTGCTTAACACATGCAAGTCGAGTGCGCGTACCGTAGCAATACGGTATGGCGCACGGCGCACGGGTGCGTAACACGTGGGCAATCTGCCCTTCGATGGGGAATAACTTCGGGAAACCGAAGCTAATTCCGCATAACATTCCTTGGATTTCGGTTCGAGGACTCAAAGCCGTAAGGCGTCGAAGGAGGAGCCCGCGCCCGATTAGCTAGTTGGTGAGGTAATGGCTCACCAAGGCAATGATCGGTAGCTGGTCTGAGAGGATGGCCAGCCACACTGGAACTGAGACACGGTCCAGACTCCTACGGGAGGCAGCAGTGGGGAATCTTGCGCAATGGGCGAAAGCCTGACGCAGCGACGCCGCGTGGGGGATGAAGCATCTCGGTGTGTAAACCCCTTTCGACTGGGACGAATGCCTCGCAAGAGGAGTGACGGTACCAGTAGAAGAAGCCCCGGCTAACTACGTGCCAGCAGCCGCGGTAAGACGTAGGGGGCCAGCGTTGTTCGGAATTACTGGGTGTA
>DATNLB010000220.1:0-2722 GCA_035603095.1 Candidatus Acidiferrales bacterium | reverse complement strand
ATACCCCCGCTGTGGACCAGCGCCTTCACGGCGCACCCAGTTTCCCCGTTATCCGCTCCTTGACGTGCGCTTCGGGCGGGAGTTAAATATCGGTGTCCTAGCCCGCGCGTCATCTGACCAACCTCCTCAAACTCACATCTCGGAGGAGAGCATGCCTGACATCCGAAAAGAAACCGACGGCCTCGGCGTCGTTGAAGTTCCTGCCGACAAGCCCTGTGTGCTCAGATACAACGTTCGGTCGAGCTAACTGCCCGACGCACCGTGGAGAAGTGAGTTATGTGGCTGGTCAGATTAGCGCTGCGAAGGCCCTACACCTTTGGATCACGATATGCGAAGGAGGTCACTTAAGATGTCTACTGCACGATCTGCTGTACCTCAGGAGTTGAGCATTGCTTACGTTCGCGGGATTTTCAAGAACCTGGAATCTGGTGATGGCAAAGGGTTCTTCGACCATGTGGCGGACAACGTGGATTGGATCGTCGAGGGAACACATCCTCTTGCCGGTCACTATCACAGCAAGGCCGAGTTCCTCGCACATACATTTGAAAAGTTGGCAAAGGTTCTACCGAAAGGTGCGGAACTGCATGTGGAACATGCGCTCGTAAGCGGTGACTGGGCGGTGGTCGAGCTGCATTCCGACGCCACCGCCAAAAACGGTTTCAGGTTCGATAACCGGTATTGCTGGGTATGTCGATTTGTGAATGGCACGATCGTTGAGGTTCGAGCGTATCTCGATTCCGCCCTCGTTGCCCGCCTTTTCGAGGAGAATCCGATTTAGCAGGAATAAAATTTCTGCGACAACTCGGCCGCGAGGTGTCGTCAAAACCGACGCTGGCAGCGCGAAGGTCGCTGCCGGGGCGAGATTGACGGGAGTCAAAATGTCCGCGTCGTGCAGGAGGTAAAAGCTCAATGAGTACACAAGGTGCAGGCCCCAAGAGTGATCCTCGTCTGCAGTCAGGAGTTCCAGTTCAAGCTGTGGGCCAAACCGCCGGTCTCTATGCAACGAAGCCTAAGCCGATCATCACGGGCGAAAGCCAAGCGCAGGGAATCGCGATGTTCTCGTACAGGGCGAGCTACGAGGACCTTACTCCCGAGCGGCGGGAACGCCTGAAAGTGAGCGTTCTCGATTCTTTGGCATGCGCGATCAACGCTCTCGGCGCGGCTCCGACGGTGGCCTGTGTGGAACAGGCCAAACAGTTCGGCGGTTCGGACGCGCAATGCACTTTGATCGGCGGCGGAAATGCCAACGTCATCTATGCAGCTTCGGCCAACACGGCACTGGTGCGGTACGTCGACCTAATGGACAGCTATCTTGGTCCGGTGTCGCTGTGTCACCCGTCGGACAACGTTGGAGCGGTCTTGGCCGCCTGCGAGCACGCGGGGCGATCCGGCAAAGAATTCTTGACCGCACTGGCGGTTGCCTACCAAGTCGAGTCGGAACTGACTTCTGTCGCTCCCTTCATGGAAGAGGGGTTTGACCTAACAACACCGCTCTCATTCTCAATAGGAGCCGGGGCGTCCAAGGCACTCCAACTGGACGAGGCAAAAACCGCGGCGGCCGTCGAAATCTGCGGTGACGTCATTCCGCTGTTGGTCGTGCGCACCACGCCGATCTCGCAATGGAAGGGCTTGAACTCGTCCCAAACTGCGTTGTCGTCTATGCACGGCGTCTTACTAGCGTCCCGCGGGGTGACCGGCCCGAAGTATGTAATTGAGGGAACAAACGGGCTGGCGCATGCGCTGGGCAAATCGATCGAGATCGAGTGGAAGAACGTGAAACTGGATTGCTTCGATCGGTTGGCCTTAAAGACTTACAACACCGCGATTCCGGCACAATCGGGCGTGTTCTGCACGATCGCGTTGCATAAGGTACACCCATTTAATCCGGCGGACATCGTGAGCGTCGAGGCTGAAGTTTTCCAAGACGCTTACGATTTCACCGGGGGCGGGCGATTCGGTCCCAAGCACGATGTTCACACCAAGGAAGATGCCGACCACAGCCTGCCGTACCTCATGGCTGTCGCGCTCTTGGACGGCGATGTGCAGCCGGCGCAACTCGAGCCCAGCCGGATTGAAAAGAGAGATGTCCAAGATTTGATGCAGAAGGTCACGGTGAGACCTGACGCTGGCCTTACGGCCCGTTACCCGGCCGACCTCGCGAGCCGAGTGACCGTCCGGCTCAAGAGTGGCACGTCGTTCACCCAGGAAATCTCAGATTTCCCCGGGGCCCCTGCGCGGCCATTCACCTGGAAGGAGATCGACGCGAAATTCGACAAGATGGTCGCAGCGCGCATAGACGATGGACTAAGCCGAAAAATCAAAGCTGCCGTGTGTTCGCTGGAGAAGATCCAGATCAGCGAATTGATGAAGCTGCTGGCCTTCGCCAAGACTGAAGAGATGGCTGCCTGACGCGGTATCGTCATTGGCGTGCTCAGGGAAATTCGGACCAAATATGCAACATTAAGCACGCCCGTGTGTTTCTTGCTGAGTTGCGGCGGAAGGTGCCAGTCAACGATGATGATTTGATTCCGGCTAATCTACCGCGCCAAGCTCTTCGGAACGAGTTCTTCGCATTGTTAGCGGTTGGTCGACAACCCGGAAGTGGGCCAGAAACGGGCTTCTGGGAAGTGCGCCAGATCCGTACCAACAAGTCGGCTTGTAGGAAGTGATCGCGATTGCTCACGGTTAACGGGCCATCCGGAAGTTGAAACCGGGCGCCGCT
>DATNLB010000343.1:0-7309 GCA_035603095.1 Candidatus Acidiferrales bacterium | reverse complement strand
CGAAGGATTTGAGACAAAGAAGGACGATGAGAACCAAGAGAGGTGGAATCAAGAGCGCGGCGTACCAGCGCAGGGGAAAGCGAACGAGACGCATCCGAGAAAACAGGTCTCGCAGGCCGGTCGGGCCATCGAGGAGCCGGGTCAAAACGATGCCGACAACGCTCGGGCCGAGAAGCATGGCAGGGAACATGAGGATCCCGGTCAACTTCGGAAGGGGCCCGGTGCGGAGAAGGTGTGGCACGGCTACGAGAAGAGCGCCGATCCAGGAGACGGCGAACGTCAACGCAAAATAACTGGTGACTGGCTGGCGGTGAAGGAAGGATTCGCGCTGGATGGCACTCGTTTGTTGCTTCCTGCGAGGCGGATTGGGAACTTCGTTGTTCACCGTGACTTTGCACAGAGTTTGCGTATTAGGCGTCTTTGATTTCGCGGAGATGGCCGCTGGTGACGTCGTAGACGAAGCCGCGGACGGCGACGGTCGCAGGAATCCAGGGATGGGTGCGGAGCTTCTGCAATTGGTGGCGGACATTTTCTTCGATGTTTTGGAAGGCGTAGAAGAAGGCGGGAGCAACAGCGGCGGTTCCTGTGCGATTCTGGATTCTGGTGCGCAAGTCCTGTTCGGTGGTGAGCATCAATCCGCAATCGGTGTGATTGATGACCATGATTTCCTCGGTGCCGAGCAGATAGTGCGATACGACCAGGGAGCGCAGGGAGTCTTCCGTAACGATGCCGCCCGCGTTGCGGATGATGTGCGCGTCTCCCGTTTTCAGGCCCAGAGTGCGAATCGAAAGGCGGGTATCCATACAGGTCAGGACCGCGAGCTTGCGCTCGGGGCGCGGGGTGAGTTGGCGCAATTCATGAGTGCGCGAGTAAATTTCGTTGGCAGCGAGGACTTCGTCGATGACGCTCATGGTCACGACAGTCTAGCAAAACTAAAGAGAGCGAGTAGTGAGTAGTGGCAGTGAAGAAAAGAACGAGAAGGCCTCAGACTTAGCGTTCTAGTCTCTTTCGAAGGGCGGCGAGCATGCGGCCGATTTCTTCGACCAAGCTCACGGGCTTGGCTAGCTCTGGAGCGCTGAAAAAGCCAAGGCTCTTTCCGATGAGAAGATGGGTCCGAAGCTCTTTGAGAGAGCCGTTCGCGACATCTTGCGAGTTGCCGTCCACTACTCGCTACTCACTGCCCACTCTCTTAGAGCTGAGATTCGATGGCCTTAGTTAGTTCTTCGTAGCTGATAAGACCTTGAACTTTTTTCACGATTTTCCCGTCGCGGGAGATGAGGAAACTGGTGGGATAGCCGAGAAGGCCGCCAAACTTGTCGGCGACGTCGTCGCTGCCGATGACGATGGGATAATTCATGGGGAATTTCTGGCCGTTGACGTTGAAGCGCTCCTTGGCAAGGAAGGGAGTGACGGCGCTCTTGCCTTCTTCGTCCATGGAGATGCCGAGAACGGTGAAGCCTTTCGCTTCGTACTTCTGCTGCATCTCGATGAGCCAAGGAATTTCGACGTAGCACGGATCGCACCAGGTGGCCCAGAAATTGACGAGAACGACTTTGCCCTTGTACTGGGTGAGCGTGGCGTCTTTGCCGTCCAGATCTTTGAAGGTGACTTCGGGGGCGGGCTGGCCCATGAACTTGTCGTTGGCTTGCTCGGTGCTCTTCTCCGGGCCTGTCGCTTTGACGCGCGTGGCCTTATCGGCGTAGTAGGTGCCGATGATGAGCGCGATGACCGTGGCCACCGCCAAGATAGTTTTGCTGCCTTGCATGGACGTAATTTTCTCCCAACGCCTTTTAACGGCGAGCACGACGCCAACCACAACAGCCACACCGGCCAACAGCCAAAACGCCGTTCCGCTTCTTCCGCTAGTGAGAACATGTTCGAGCCACAAGACAACGACGTTCAAGAAACTCAGCTTTGCGGTGAGCCAGGTTAGCTTGTTAACGAAAACCAGGCCGCCGATGAAAAGCAAAAGAGCACCGCTGAAGAGTTCGACGGCGTGCAGATATTTTCTAAAGTTCTTATAGAACGTCATGAATTTGCCGATGCCCAGAGCCGTGAGAAGAAACGGGATGGCGAGGCCGGCGGAGTAGACCGCGAGGAGGAGAACGCCGCGCTGAATTTTGTCGCTCGCGGCGGCGATCGTGAGCACGGTCGTGAGGATGGGCCCAATGCAGGGAGTCCAGCCGAAGGCGAAGGCGAAGCCAAGCAAGAAGCCGCTCCACGCGGTGGGCTGGGCGGCAGAACTGCGGAGATGGACGTCGCGGTTGAGCCAGCGGGACAAGGCGGGACCGAAAAGGCCGATGATGGAAAGCGAGAAAAAGTGCAGCGCACCGAAGCCGGCGAACAGAGGAGCATGGCGAAGCAAAGAAACGATACCCAGGGCGACGAGGATGACCCCGAAAATAATGCCTGCACGGGGATTGAGTTTGATGAGCAGGCCGAGGAGATGCAGACCGAAAAGAAGGATGAGCGCACCGGCGATCGGCGTGAGCGCATTGCGATTCTGTTTGAGGAAAACGCCGACGGCGCTGGCAGATGCTCCAAAAGAGATGAACACGACGGAAAAGCCGGCGATGAAGGAGAGCGAGGACCCCAACAAGCTGGAACTCGGGACTTCCCCCTTGCGTAGCTGCTCCATGCCGACGCCGGAGAGCATGGAGATGTAGCCGGGAACAAGCGGCAGAACACAGGGCGAGAGAAACGAAACGAGCCCGGCGAGAAAAGCTCCTGCTAGAGAGACATCGGTCATCCTGATTCAATCCTCGGTGGCGACCTGTGGGTGCGACGAACCAGCGCACCTCATTAGACCGCCAAACTGATCTTCTTATTCTCCCACAAAACTCGTCCGCGCTCGTGCTTACGATGAAGCCCCTTCAAGCACTGCCGAAATCGCGAAGCAATAGGTGTGCGAGCGGCAAAAACGAAGCCAACTGATTAGACGCAGCAAAGGGTGCGAAGGGCGCGAGGAAGGGAAAGGGCGACAGATGAAGGATTTGGCTGGCGCGGGATGGCAGCGAGTGTTTCGAGGTGCGCTCTAACACATTGATTAAAAATAGGTTAGGTCCGAGCGGATTGGCAGACGCGTTGCCTTAGCTCAAGTGAGCGCCCGGAGGGCGCGCGGCAGGTGAGCATGCGATGGACCCCGAACAAAGTGACGCTGCTGCGAGTCGCTGTGGGGTTCGCGGCGGTGTGCCTGTTCGGCCGCGGCGCGTGGGCGAACCTTACGGCCGTGGGACTGACCGTGGCGGCGATCGCGCTGGATGCGTTGGACGGTCACCTCGCCCGCAAGAAAAAAATGGCCACACCGGTGGGCGCGCAGTTGGACATTCTGGGCGACCGGATGATCGAGAACGTGTACTTCACCTATTTCGCCGTGGTGGGGATGGTGTCGCTATGGCTGCCGGTTTTGTTTTTTGCGCGCGGGGCGGCGACGGATTTCTTGCGCGGGTTGGCAATGAAGGCGGGACATTCCGGTTGGGGCGCGAACGCAATGCTGCGGACGTGGTGGGGGCAGGCGCTGGTGGCGTCGCGCTGGAGCCGGGGGTTGTACGCGGCGATGAAGTGCTTGTGCTTCTGCTATTTAGGTTTGGAGCAGGCGCTGACGCGCGGGCCGGTGGCGCTAGTGGGTGAACTTGCCGCGGATGTGAACGCCGCGATTCGCATGGGGGGGCATGTGTTGACGTGGATGACGGCGGCGTTCTGCGTTCTGCGGGGGCTGCCGGTGCTGGTGGAAGGCTGGAAATACATTGCGGGAAACATGAGGCCGGCGCGCCGAGCGAAGAGTGCGTCCCAGGAGGCCACGTGAAAGGCCGAATGGAGGTACAGAAGGTAAAGGAGAAGAGCGGAGGAGTGGCCGCGTTTTTTGATTTGGATGGAACGCTTGTGGCGCTGCCTTCGCTGGAAAAAAGATTCTTCCGGATGTTGAGGTGCCGGAGAGCGATCGCGGGAAGGAATTGTTTTCTGTGGTTGAGGGAAGCGATGCGGCTGGCGCCGCGCGGGATTAGTGCGATTATGCAGGCGAACAAAATGTATCTTCGCGGCGTGCAAATTCTTGACGAGTGTGGCGAGGGAGACAGAAATATCTCCTTTTGGCACAAAGACGGCCACCAGGCCAAGGGACAGGCGTCGGCTCCTCCGCGGCGCAATCCGCGACTGCCTGTCCCCACCTTTTTTGCGCAAGCGATCGCGACGGTGGCATGGCATGCCAAGCAGGGGCACGAGATTGTGCTGATAAGCGGGACGCTGGAGCCGTTAGCGCGGGGAGCCGCGCGCGCCATGGAAGCCGAGCTTGCTGCGCGCGGAATCACCGTGACGATTTGCGTGCTTGCGACGCGGCTGGAAGAATTGGACGGAACGTGGACGGGGCAGGTTTTGGGCGAGGCGATGTTTGGGAAAGAGAAAGCGCGCGCAGCGACACGCGTGGCGAAGGAGATGCGGCTCGACCTGGCGCGGTGCTACGCGTACGGCGACAGCCTGAACGACCGATGGTTGATGGAGGCGGTTGGCCGGCCGGCAGCAGTGAATCCGTCGAGAGACCTTGCCAATATGGCGCGGACGAGCGGGTGGCCGGTTCTGGATTGGGAGGGAAAAGAAATCCCAACGAAGAGGCGCAGAGGACACCGGGATATCGCAGAGAAGAAAGACGGCGCAGCGCGATTGCATAGTTCTATGCTTTTTGAGTGCAAAGTGCAGGGAAATGGCCGGATGGATTTGGCGAGACCGGAGAATGCCGAATGAATGAGAGGCAGAGACAGAACTACCGAGGAGATGAAGCGGCGCTCACCTGGCGCGCAGAAGTGGATGCCGCGAGAGGTGAGGAGCGTGCGGCAAGTTTCGAAGCGGAGAAGAAAGGAATCGTGGCGTGGGGCGCGCGGGAAGTGGCGGCGGCTTGGGCGGCGTGCGGCGCATTCGAATGGGTGGCACTGGGATACTTGGGGGCATCAAGCGCGCTGATTGCAGTGTTTGCGGAAAATCTTACGCATCCCGTGGAGCTGTTCGGTGTGCAAGCGTTGGTGGCGGCGATTATCCTGGTTTTCTGCCGCTTGGAGGCACGAGCGGGGACAGACAGGAATGTCTGTCCTACAAAGGCGCAAAGATTCTGGCACTTCTGGCGGCACTGGTATCCGCATCTGTTTTTTCTGTTTTGTTTTGAGGAACTGGGAAAGCTCGTACTTCTGGTGATGCCTGGCTGGCAGGACGCGAAGCTGATTGCTGCCGACTACTGGCTAACGGGCGTGCATCCGACGGTGTGGCTGGAACAGTTTGCAACGCCGGTGCGGAACGATTTCATGCAGTTCGCGTATCTCACTTATTTCACTTATCTACTGGTGCTGGGCGGGATCTTGTATTACCGGCGAGATTGGCGAGGGTATTGGTCGGTGATGACGTATTCGGCCACGGGATACGCAATCGGGTATCTGATCGCGACTGTTTTTCCGATTGAGAGCCCATGGTTTTCGATGGCGGGGGCATGGCACGGCCCGTTGCAGGGCGGGCCGTTCACGACGGCGATCAATTTCATCGAACAATTTGGGCGCGTCCGAGGCGCGGCGTTTCCTTCTGAGCATGTGGCGGGGTCCGTCGCGGCGTTGTGGGGCGCGTGGCAGCACCGGCGTTGGCTGTTCTGGGCAATGTTGCCGCTGGTGACGTGCATGTGCGTGTCAACAATCTGGGGACGGTATCACTACGTGGCGGACGTTATCGGTGGAATAGTGACGGGAACGCTCGGCTACCTGATCGGCAGATGGATGATGAAGACGCGAGGCGCATTGGCGACGGAAGCGCAGTAGACCTTCCATCGCAAACTTCGCCCGTGAAATTCAATCGGGCAGTGAGGGCCGGAATTTCTGCGGGCGAGAACGCTCAAAAATCCTGGCGATGCGGAGCAAGACGGGCTCGCTCGACACACCGGCCATGATTTGCAATCCAATTGGCAATCCCGAACGGGTGAAGCCACCGGGAACGGAAACAGCTGGCACGCCGGCCAGATTTGCCGGACGGTTGTGGCGCAGCAGCAAAGCGCGAGTTTGATACTCGTGCGCTCCGATGCGGATGGTTTCTTGATTCAAGAGCGGAGCCTCAATGGCGGTCGAGGGAAAGACCATGGCATCCACATCCGCTTCCCCGAGCGCCAAATGCAGTTGTTGGAAGAATTGTTTCTGAATCTCCAGCGCTCGCAGATAGTCAACCGCCGGCACCTTGCAGCCCATCTCCAGCCTGGAACGCACGTCGTCGCCGTAGTCCGCGGACCGAGCAGGAAAATATCCCTGTTGCTGATGGTAAAGCGCTGCTTCCGTCCAGGCGATCCGATTTCCGGCGTCTTCGGTTTCATCAAGCAGCGGGATGGAAACGTCTTTCGAGGTCATGGCCGCGCGGCAAAGATCGCCCAGTGCAGAGTAGAAGGCGTTTCGGACCTCGGGAGAAAGAGCATCGAAGAACAATTGACCTGGAATGCCCAGGCAAAACTTCCGGGCACCCGCCCGTAAAGTTGAAGGTCTTACCATGTTTGGTTCGCGGCCCGCGCGAGAGTATAAGACTCCCATCACGGTGGCGACATCACCGACGGTTCGACCTAGCGGGCCCGCGCAATCGAAAGCAGGAGATAGTGGAATGATGCCTTCACAAGAGATGCGGCCCCAGCTTGGCTTCAGACCGGTGACACCGCAGAGGGATGCGGGAATGCGGATGGAGCCGCCGGTGTCCGTTCCAATGCTCCCGTAGCAAAGGCCTGCGGCAACGGCGGCAGCAGAACCTCCACTCGAGCCGCCGGGAATGCGCGCCGTGTCCCAGGGATTGCGGACCGGACCGTAGTGCGGATTATTCGATGTCACGCCGTAAGCGAACTCGTGCATGTTCGTCTTGCCAAGAATGACGGCGCCCGCCTCTTGCAAGAGAACAGCGACTTGGGCGTCGTGCTTTGGAATGAAATCTTTCAGGATTTTTGACCCGGCAGTCGTTCGAATGCCTTTGGTGTAGATGTTGTCTTTCAGCGAGATGGGGATGCCGTGGAGTGGGCCGCGATCGCGATGGCCCTTGCGGCCGCGGGGTGCGAAGAGTTCGGCTTCGGCTTTCTTGGCTCGGGCGAGAGCAAGTTCAGCGGTGACGGTGAGGTAAGCGTTTAGCTTGGGATTGAGCCGCTCGATGCGGGCGAGCATGAGTTTGGTGAGTTCGACGGGAGAGATCTTGCGTTTGCGGAAGAGTTTTCCGATTTCCTCGATGGACGCGTAGGCCAACTCGGTGTCGTTCATGGGTGTCACATTAAATCACAAGCGACGATACCCAGGCTCCCGGCTGGGTGGGGACAAGCGCC
>DATNLB010000236.1:0-9707 GCA_035603095.1 Candidatus Acidiferrales bacterium | reverse complement strand
CGAAGCGTAGAGCCTTCGAGGGAAATACCGGCAAACAAACCGCGGGAACGCGAGTAGCTAAGTATCTCGGCTCGCATCCAAGCGTCGGTATCTGCGGAAGCATCACGTCCTTTGGGGCCTGCGGCAACGGAAGCATCGGCGCCCAACTTAACCTTACTGCTTAGAATCGACTCCATGCCGCGGTCATTCATGACCAGCAGGATCAAGTCGGTCGCCTCGCCACCGATTTGGAAGCCGACACTGCCGCCTTCCAACGCATACATGGCTGGGGCTCCCCAAGGTCCACGGAACTTCTCGCCCGTCCGGCAAACCATCGCGCCGCGCCCGTAGCTTGCGCCTACACCTAATGCAAGTTTCCGAACCGACGGAATCACGATGACGCACTCGGACTTTTCCAAAAGCTCATGGGGAATGTTGTCTGGGACGTTGAGCACTTCTTGCATGACAACGCCACACTCTTCAAGGCGTTTTTGTTCCTTGTTCAGTTTCTCGGCATACATTGCACCTGCTGCGAGCGTAAGACATGCTGCGGTAACCATAAATCTCTTCATCGCTGACCTCCCTGGTCAAAATTTCTCTTGTGGAATTTGCACTTCTTTAGAATCTCTGGTTGAAGGACCTTCAACACCGTTCCATTCACGAGAGGGCTATGCGTTACCCGACTCTCAGGCGGGCACTATCGCAGTCTCGAGCTAAGAACCTTTCTTGCCTCCAATGACGAGCAAGGCAATTCCCCCGACCAGCGCCAGTCCGCCGAGTATTGGCGGAATCGAGACTCGCTCTTGCTTTTCTGCGGTGGCGTGGATGGGCCCGAGATCAAGAACCTTTTCTTGATGGGTATAAGTGAATCCCTGATAGGCGAGGGCTAGCCCACCAAGAATGATTAACAGAATTCCAATCCAGCTGATCGGTTTCATATTCTTCGCTTTTGCAACTAAACCATCCTCCTTCGGCCTTGAATCAGGTTAATTACGAAGATGGCCAGAGCCACAAGCAGAAGAATGTGGATGAATCCGCCTAATGTGTAGGATGTGACCACGCCGAGGAGCCAAAGGACGAACAACACTACAAGAATTGTCCAAAGCATGCTGTTCCAATCTCACAAGAGACTAGTGTTTAGTGCGCTTGTGCCGCACCTGGAGATTGTTTCCCGCTGGTTCCCAGCTAACTCAATGCTAGACTGCGCGACCCCGTATGTCTGTTCACTTGAGCACACTCGCCTCTCTGTTTTCCAGTCTCGCGATTGAATTCAGGTAAGGCCATTCCCGTCGGAATGGACTTCATTGCGAGGTGCCCGGTTCGAAGCTCCGATGGAACGGCAGTGGTCCGCCTGGCCCCTTAGCTTCATTCTCTCTTGCGAATTGCTCCCGCACCATTCCGCCAACTTCGCGGGCGCGGACGACCAGGCGCTTCGGCGCGGGACCTATATAGTAAATCGGGAAACAGGTGAGCAAGGTCAGGTCGTGGCCGGTCGATGATTTCAAGACGCGAATGTCCGTGGGGGCCACGATTTCAATCGACTCCACGCGGTACTCGAAACTGCGCTCTCGTGTCTTGAATCTAATTTCGTCGCCCAGGCGAATATCACGGAGCGGGCGGAAAAAAGTGTCCCGGTGACCAGCCAAGGCGACGTTTCCCCACTCGCCGGGCAAAGCCGACTTTATAAGGTGACCGACGGCCCGCTTCAAGTTAGCGGGAGAGTCGCCCTGGACAACCATGGCATTTAGCCGCAAGCGAGGCACTTGAATTTCTCCAATCACATCGCCTTCCACCAAATTACGCGGCTCCGAGAGACGGCCGGCTTGTTTGAATTTTTTCATTTCGAGGGCTTGGTAAGCGTGTGAATCCGCAAAGACGAAACCAGCGTAGCCCAAGGCCAGAAGGCCGATGGCGAGGAAAAAGTAGCAAGCACCACGGAGGATATCCATTCGCATTGGCGAGATTGCTCTCGTTGGCCGAGGGAGCGGATTCATCTCGTCTCCGATCCCAACTGCGCTGTCGGGTGCTTCTCCGCTGCAAGCGAGTAGCCCTCCCGGGTTCGTACGTGCAACCTGCCACGGCCTGGTGCACCGACCTTCACTTCGATTTTTCGAAAAGCATCCACACGCTTGGTGTTCTGCGGTGCATAACCGAGCGTGTATTGCTCGCGAAGATCGCGGGCGATTTGTGTCGACACGTCTGTGACGGATTCGCCTGCACGCGGGAAATACGCGATTCCTCCCGTATCTTTGCAGAGCCGCCGGAGCAGACCCGGATTTTCTTCCTCGTTATCCGAACCGACTAGGGCGATGGAGTAGATCAAAGCCTGCGATTGGCGAGCCTGTGCCAGTACCTGCGAATACTTTAGATGGCTGGCATTGTCTCCACCGTCGCTGATGATGAGTAGGGCCTTCTTCTCCAGATGCCCGTACTGCAAGTGGTGTAGACCCTCGCTTACGGCATCGTAGAGCGCGGTTCGTCCCCGAGCGGAGACGGCTCTCAAGGCTTCCGCGAGCTCCTTCGCATCGCTCGAAAATGCCTTCCCTCTCATGAGTTCAATCAAAACGTCGTCATTGAAATCCACCACGAACATTTCATCTTGTGAGTTGCTCGAATGCGCGAAGGAAGTCACTGCCGCGACGACATCGGGGAGCTTGGCGCCCATGCTTCTGCTATGGTCGACGATCAGCCCGACGGTAACGGGAGTGTCTCCCTCTTCGAATACCGTGAGTTTTTGCAGCTGCCCGTCTTCAAACACGCGAAAGTCTTCCATCTTGAGATGGGAGACAAATGTTCCGCGCCCGTCAGTCACTTTCACGGGCAGCAGGACAAGATTCGCGGACACCGCAATTTTCGACTGGGCGTCCATGCCGGCCAGCGAACACTCCATCACGAGAGAGGGAGAGAAGCCGAGTATGCTGAGGAAAAGCAAAAAAGGGGCAAGGTACAAGTGTCCTTTGCCCAGACTATGCTTTCGGGGGCTTGAAGTGAGAACCACGAAGAGGCTTTCTCGCGGCGCAGGACGTGACCTTGAGATCACGTCCGCGACGCGGTGTGTTGCGTTTGCTTACGAAGCGAGCTTGAGGAAAAGCTTCAAGCCAATAGCAAGGCTGATGGACAACCCACCAAGCAGTGCGATCAACGGCATGGAGCTTGCTGTTTTCGGCAGTTCTTCGGTTTCTTTGACCGCGACCGGCGCAGGAGCGGCGGCGGGCGGAGTGGTCTGGATGACCGTTGCTACTTCCACTTCTTTCTGGTCGGGCGTGACGGCGACGATCGGAACCGTCTTGATCACGTTGTCGTCGATGGTGTCAACAGCAACGGCTGGAACGATTACTTTCGCCGTCTGCGCCAACTCAATCGCACGAACCTTGGGATAGACGAATTCCTGACCGAAGTTGTCGCCAGGATAGAACCAGGCGCGCAGAGCTTCCGGAGAATCGCCCGGTCGTTCGCCAAACTTCATGACGGTTTCGCCCGTCGGTTGCAAACGGTAGTTATTGATGGCCAGGATGGTGGCGATGATCTGGCTGCCGTCCGCGTTGAAGATCTGAACGATGTGGCGGTCGGAAAGTGAATCTAGCAATTGAAACGTGTACGTTCCGGCAGGGAGAATTTTCCCGGGAACTTCCACGGCCTGGCTGAAGGTGACGACGGTTTTCTTGTTCCATGTATCCGCTAGCGCGCTGGGCAGCACCGTAGCGCCCAACAGCGTGACTGCAAATAGACCAAGTAGTGCTTTGAAAGGTTTCATCCGAATTTCCTCCTTGAAAGGGTGTGACTCTTCTAATGCAAGTTTGCGTAGGACTAGTCCGAGACAGTCAGGCGATACAGGGTGAGTTGGATTGCATGAAAGACTGCTTGTTTTCCTACCAGAACATTTTGTTAGAAAACACTAATTAAATCTGTTCACTTAGGGACACATTCGCGTTTTCTTCGGACCTAGTACGGTTGAGTTTACCGTGAGCGTTGGGGGATCGGGCCACCTGGGATCTCGTCCAGACTCTAGATCAGTGTCACTTTGCCGGGCTGGCAGCGAGAATGGGAGTTGGAGTTACCAACCTTAACTGGTCAAGCGACGCTAATACGCTTTGCCAGCGAGTAGCGTTCTTCTTGGTTTCAAGAGGAAGCGAGAGGTCAGAATAGAAGTCCAAGATATTGTCCCGCAGCTCCGCGGACGTCAGATCGAACTTCCGCTCCGCTAGCTGACCTAACAATTTTGCATACGCGAGGTCAGTCAAAGGGTACTCGGCTGCCTTGGTTTCTTTGCCAGTGTCAAAATCACGGTTGTCAAGTTCCAGTGAGCCGGCACGAACTTGCTGCAAATAGATACGATATTTGTCGACAGTCGTATTGATGCTCTTGAAATACAGGTCCTCCGTTTGCGGCGTGGGGTTGTTGAACGCCAGCGCCTTGAAGGGGCCAATTTTCGGCATGTACCGCAAGAGCACTGACCACACGCGAGTACCGAAATCAGCCTTCGTGTAGTCCTTCCCCCACTCTTTTTCATATTCGGAGCGCGACAGGCGGTAGAGGAATTTCTTTTTCTCAAAATCAGGCGTCTCCTTCATCATGTCCTTCTTGTGGGTCCGTAGTGCGATCTGGGTCATTTGCGGGATCAACCGACTGACAGCAAAGCGATAGGAACCGACTGCGAGATCCTCATGTGTCAGCACGTCTTTCAATTCCAATCCGTAAACGATGGGGAAAGTCCGTTCCAGCAGAGGCTTGGACACTTGGAATCCGATGAAATCGTGGTACTGCTGCGAAACATAACGATTCTTCGCCACTTGCACCATGTCGAATCCGAACTCCGTCTTCACATGCGCGGTGTGGTCCTCAGCGTACCTTACGGAGTCACCGAATTTTGCCCGTAGCTTGGGATATTGGATGGAGACAGATTTGTTGACCGCCGGATGCCCGGCGATATCCGAGGTATAGTGCGCAAGCGCCCCCAGGGCGAAGGCGTACTCGTTCGCATCCTGGCTCTGCAATACCAACTCGCGAACGAAGTCGCCGCTGCGAACGTAGTGCACCAAATCGCTGAATTCCACGTTGCCAAAGGGATAGTAGCCGAGGTCTTGGATGACGGCGCCGCCATAGGCGTAGCCGTGCGCCTCCTTGAGCTGGTCTTCCGTTAGCCCTGGGAATCGCTGGAGAAGGAGTGGGCGGAGTTCATCGATCCACAACAGGTCTACGATTTGCTCATGGGTCAGCACGGAGTATGCGAACGAAACACCGGCGCACAGGAGCATGACGAGAAGGACTGTCATCACTCGGATGCCCCATGGGCTCCAGCCGCGACAATCAAAGCTTTGAGGGACTCGTATTTTAACTTGGTTTTCTGAGTTCATGGACGACTCTCTTCGCTTCCTTCATTCTCTCTTTGTAAAACGAGGGGCTAACAAGGACTCTTTTCTCTCCCACGCGCACATGTACCTTGATGCCCTTCTTCGACAAGAACAGCGATAAGGCCATGTACGTCTTGATCTCTTTCTCGAGAAACTTGACTGCACGCCGCCTGGACTCATCCATCGCTCACCTCCGGCCTTACAGACGCGGCCCTATTTGGAAAAACAGAAAAGTAGGCCGCGGCACACAACAGACACTTTCTAGCTGCCTCCAATGCGATCGCCCGGACTAATACGTCTTCGCGGTCGGGAGGGCGCAACAATGGCTCTGAACCACCGAATCAATATCTAAATACGCCCAAGAAGCACGAGAATGACAACGATGAGGAGAGCGAGACCTACGCCTCCCGAGGGGACATAGCCCCACTCGCGGCTGTGAGACCATCGCGGCAGAGCACCCAAGAGTGCCAAGATCAAAAATACGACCAAGATAGTTCCAAGCATTGTGTTCGCTCTCCTTTGTAAACTCAGCCTTCGTAATTCGGGGACCCTGTCCCACCGGCGGTTTAAGTCTCTGGCAAATTTCCGGGCTGGGCCGGAGGTTGCCTTAAGGTCCTCGCGCTCGGTAAGCGCTAGTTCAGGTAGAAGCTAATGGCAATGCGATCGCCGGGATATCTGCGGTTGTACAGATAATATCCATCACCGTAGTAGTCTACGTAGACGTCATCGCTGTCGTACCAATCGTTTGACCAGTATTCTGGCCACGGATCAACCAGACCGAACCAATAACCGCCGTACCGAAAGCGGCGATGCCCGCCAACATACCTCACGGGGAGACTGTAGATACGGAACCCGTGATCCTGGCCATAGTAGCTACGGAAGCGGTCATCCGGAACGCGGTAGCCGTTGTAACCGCCGCGTTGCTGCCAAGTGCGGTGCTGAGACTGCCAGCTATTTGCACGGTCCCCCTGCCAAGCGACCTGCTGTTGGTGTACCTGAGCACGGCTTCGTTGTTGTGCAGACCTGTAGTCTTGTTGTTGTGTAGAGTTGTTCTGCTGCTGACGCTGTTGGCGCTGCTGATTCTGCTGCCCTCTGGCTTGCTGCTGCTGTGCAGAGTCGTTCTGCTGCTGACGCTGTTGTTGCCGCTGCTGATTCTGTTGCCCTCGGGCTTGCTGTTGTTGTTGTTGTTGTTGTTGTTGTTGTTGTTGTTGTTGTGCAGAGTTGTTCTGCTGCTGACGCTGCTGCTGACGCTGTTGCTGCCGCTGCTGATTCTGTTGCCCTCGGGCTTGCTGTTGTTGTTGTGCAGAGTCGTTCTGCTGCTGACGCTGTTGTTTCCGCTGCTGATTCTGCTGCCCCCTGGCTTGCTGCTGCTGTTGCTTTGCAGCAGGCTTGTCCTGCTGTTGCTGTTGCTGTTGTTGTTGCTCCTGCCTCTTCGGTTTATCCTGTTGTTCCTGGCGCGCGTCAGCCGGGACATTCCATCCTAGAATCAGAAATAGTGCGGTTGTACTGAGAATTCCAATTGATTTCATGATGTTGTCTCCACTAAAACCTACTCATTTCTTGGTCGCTGGTCGTTTGAAGCGGCGCTTTACGGACTAGTTCCTCTTCCTTTTCCGCCACGCTACCTTCGATTACAGTTACATTGGCCGCGCAAACCTGCGCGCTCCTATTCCTGCACTAACGTCCACGTTGCGTCTGGGTTGTATTCATCGATCGCGCCTGCAATCGACGCCGTCTCCGGACCCAGGTTCTTCTCATAGACACGGCCTTGCTGGTTAACGAGGAAAGTCATCACACCGGAGCTCCCCCACTTGTCCGGGAACGCAACGAGTGCAAATCCGCCGATCATATTGCCGTTGATGACGTAATCGTATGGGCCCCCCCGGGCGTGCGGACCCTGACGCGTGAGAATCTTGAAGTAGTAACCGTGGTACGGATTGCGGCTCCGCACCGGAGAATCCACCCTGGTTTGATCTTGGCTCTGATTCGTTTGCTGTACGTTCACCAGATTGATGTTTTGCACTTCGAATCTGCTTTGTTCATTACTCTGGCCGCGGGCTCCGTAGCCTTCGGCGCGAGCCGAAGCGACCAGAATTCCCAATGGACTTGGGTTCTCGCCTTCGGCCGTGTCCCAGTAGAGTCCGTCTCTTTGGCCGGGCGAACTCATGAACCGCCGGGCGTACTCGGCGACGCCATCGTTGTCCTCCCCATTTTCCTGTTGTTGGCCGAAGTATTCCCTTTGAGCCAGCACGTAGGCTCGGCAGGTCAAGATGGTCGACAGCTCATTCTGTCCAACTCGCCGGTTCAGCAGCTCTACTTCGCCTGTCTCACTGTCGAAACGCCATTGGTTTTCTTCTTTCACGATCGGCATGGGGAAAGGCCAATTCTCTGTCCCGATCAGAAGGGTGAAGCGCGTGTCATCCACCTTTTCTAATTTTGCGGACTCTTGCACATCGGCAGCGAATTCATCCATTTCCTCGTTATCCTGGACTGGGTCCCCGGAGAACAATTCCGCTTGGTGCTCTGCGCCGAAGATCTCCGCCAGGGCGCCGCGATTCTTCCCTTTTGCTGCGTCGACCAGAGCTCGCATCGCCTCTTCGGGAGAGGCGAAACGCGCTTGCCCCGAAGACTGCACCTGCACCTGCAACCTGTCTTGCGTCTCTCCCTGAGCGGCAGCCAGTGTTGCGCCTGAACTAAGACAAATCGTTAGGCTCAGAGAGAACGCCAGCACCATCGGCGTGGCGAGCGGGAATGCCACCGCGTTCCTGCGTTTCCTGATTTTCATGCGCTTAACCCCTTCCTCATTGCACTCGCTGATGTCGCTCCAGGTGATCTGCTTGTTGCTCATTGCCGCTTCTCCGGCGAAGGATGTGCGGGCTTGTTGCTCTGCGGCTGATTCGCAGCCCTCGGTAAAGGTTTAGCCTGCGGCTGAGGCTGCGGCTGGATGGCTTGCGTTCGGCTGGCCTGGCCTCGTTGGCTCGCCGCATTGGTATCGATAGGACTCTTATTGACCTTAAACGCGGAGGTGGGAGGACTGTCAACCTGTCTCGACGGTGCCTGTGCGGGCTGCATCCTCGGCTGCGGCGCGGGATTGTTCGGAGGGGGCGCGGGCGCCCTGACCTCTGGAGTTGGCCTCGTATTTCGCTCCACGGGGGCCGTCATTTGCGGCGATGGACGCGCTTGCACAGGAGCCACTGCGGGCCGATCCGCCCGCGGAGCGGCAGCGGGGATGTTCGGAGATGGTGCCGACGCCCGGGCGTCGGGAGTTGCCCGCGTATTTCGCTCCACGGGGGCTGTCATTTGCGATGTTGGACGCGTTTGGACAGGAGCCACTGCTGGCCGATCCGCCTGCGGGGCGGCCGGACGAACCTGCGTTGCCTGCGGAGGAACTGCTCCTTGCGCCGCAGCCTGTTGTTGATTCGGTCGCCCGCGATAGGCGTCAATTCTGGGATCCTTCAACTGCGAGCCAACGGACGGATTGTTCTGCTGCGCTGAGGGCGGTCTGTCCGTACGCACCGGTTGGTTCGTGTTGGCCGATGTATTCGCGCTCCCATTTGGAAGCGGCATGTTAGCCGGCTTGGCGGCAGGCATGTTCGCAGGCTGCGTGTTGCTTCTCGAATTCGGGACCGCTGCTGCGGACCCATTTGCTGCTAACGCTGGATTATTTTGCTGCGCTGACGGCGGTCTGTCTGCACGCACCGGCTGATTCGAATTGACTGATGTATTCGCGCCGCCATTGGCAGGCGGCATGTTGGCCGGCTTGTTTGCTGGCACATTGGTTGGCTCCGCCTGTCTGACTGCAACTGGCTGGACCACAGGACGGTTTGTGCTCGGTGTCGCCGCTTTGCCGGGAGGCGCCTGTTTCACGAGTGGTTGTGTTGAGGCCACAGTCGTCGTACGCAAGGTTTGAACTTCGTGCTGAGCGAGCGGCTGGCCGGGGTGCACCGCGAGCGCTTGCTGTTGTTTTGCAAAAGGTATTGGTGGTGGAGGCGGTGTCGCCTTTGCCACCACGGTCCGATTCGCCGTCGCTGTCGGCGGCTGCGCTACATGATTCGCACTTGAGGCTGAAGACCCGAGCACACTGCTCTTGATTGGTGCCACAACGGCCCTCGAACTTACGGGCGCCGCGGCGATCTGCTGCGCGTTCACCGCGACGGCAGACTTGGCGACCGTTTGCGAGCCCACAAAGGCAGTTCGCGAGACCGCAGTCACTCCCCCCGGGATGGTCTTGTTCACGTACTTGATATTCGTGTTGTTGCTGTTCGTGTTGTTGACGGTCGTATTGTTGATGTTCGTGACTTGGTTGTTGTAAACGTTCGTGATCGTCGTGGTGCTGACGTTCGTGTTACTGACGTTCACGCGGTCCACGTAGCCGCG
>DATNLB010000434.1:0-7345 GCA_035603095.1 Candidatus Acidiferrales bacterium | reverse complement strand
CCGCAGGTAGCCAGGGCCGCCGCCAGCGTCGGTATCGGCTGGGCCGTTCTCAGCCGGCAAGCGGAGTACGCCGGCGAACTTCGCAAGACCACTCGCTCTCCCGTTTTTTCCGTAAGCGCCGATCAGGTGGAAGTTGGCCGGATTCAGGCTCGGCAGATCGCCGCTCTTCTTCCCAGGGGCGGCGCCGTGCTCCTCATTCAGGGACCTTCTGTCAGTTCCGTTTCGCGGGATCGTCACACCGGACTTCAGGAATTGCTCCCGCCCCACGTGCATATCACCAGCCTGGGGGGCCGCTGGACCGAGGAAAGTGCCCACCAGAGTGTTTCCTCGTGGCTCCATTTGGCTGCCGCCCAGAGGCTGCGCATTGATCTGATCGTCGCGCAGAACGATGCCATGGGCATTGGCGCGCGGAAAGCCATCGAGGAAACCATCGTCGACGCGAACCGTGATCAGTGGCTCGGTATTCCCATCACCGGTTGTGATGGTGTGCCCGCGACGGGCCAAACGTGGGTCCGCACCGGGCAATTGGCCGCCACCGTAGTTGTGCCGCCCAGCACCGGAGAAGCCATGACCTTAATGACCCAAGCACTGCGCTCCGGGACTACCGTTCCCGAACATTTCTTCACCACTTCCTCGCCCTACCCTGCGATCGAAAAACTCATTCCACGGGGATCCGGCCGATGAACAATTTCTGCGAGCGAAAGAGAGAATCACCAAGTAAACTTACCGGGGCTTCTAGGTGTTGCGATTCGAAAGACTTGCGGTTGGAGGATTCGAATGAAACGAATGATAATGTTAATGACCTTCACGGGAGCAATGCTTATGACCACGCTGGCGCCCATTGGCGCAACTCCTCAGTCCGGTTCCACAACGAAGAAGTCATTCGGGAAAACTCCGGACGGCCAGCCCCTCGATCTTTATGTGCTGACCGCTAAAGGCGGCGCGGAAGCCTCCATCACCAACTATGGCGGAGCGGTCGTCTCCCTCAAGGTGCCGGATCGCAACGGCAAGCTGGCGGACGTGGTTCTCGGTTACGACAACGCCGACGGCTACGTGAATGACAAGAGTTTTTTCGGCGCGCTCGTGGGCCGCTACGGAAACCGCATCGGGCACGCCCAGTTCGCGCTCGACGGCAAAACCTACACGCTCGCGAAGAACAACGGTGAAAACAGTCTGCACGGCGGCATCAAGGGCTTCAACAAGGCCGTCTGGACCGCTAAAATTATTCCTGCCAAAGACGGCCAATCGCTGGAACTTTCCTACCTCAGCAAGGACGGCGAGGAAGGCTTCCCCGGAAATTTGAAAGTGAGTGTGATCTACACCCTGACGGATTCGAACGCATTGCGGATCACTTATTCCGCGACCAGCGACAAGAAAACCGTCGTCAATCTCACCAACCACTCTTATTTCAATCTCGCCGGCCAGGGCTCCGGCGATATTCTCGGCCACCTGCTGATAATTCGGGCCGACAAGTTCACTCCCGTCGATGCCGGCTTGATTCCCACCGGCGAATTCCGCGACGTCGCGGGCACACCGTTCGATTTTCGCAAAGAGCTGGCCATCGGCGCGCGCATCGATCAGGACGAAGAGCAATTAAAACTCGGCGGCGGCTACGACCACAACTTTGTCCTGCAGCGTTCGAATGACCCCGAGGAATCCCTGGCCGCCCGCGTCCTGGAGCCCGTCTCCGGCCGCATTCTCGAGGTTTGGACCACCGAGCCGGGCGTGCAGTTTTACACCGGAAATTTTCTCGATGGCAAAACCATCGGCAAGGGGGGCGTCACCTATCCGAAGCGGTCAGCCTTCTGCCTGGAAACGCAGCACTTTCCCGATTCCCCGAATCAGCCGAAATTCCCGTCCGCGGTCTTGAATGCCGGCGAGCGCTACCACACCATTACCACTTACAAATTTTCCGTCAAAAAGTGACGGCCGGCGCCGGGCTGTCGGCGTTTAATGCCAGAGTTTAGGGCTGGTTAAGGCGAGAAAGGTTTCCGCCGTCGAAGCCTTGCGCAACTCCAAAAAGCGCAGTAAGGTGCGCGTTGTACGTGAACGTTTGCGGCATTTATCCCAAGGCCTAAAGCGGAGCCATGACCCAACCTTCCAGCACTCCCATGACACTTGGCGTCATCGTCGGAAACCGCGGTTTTTTCCCCGATCACCTCGCACGTTCCGGCCGCTTGGACATCATCGCCGCCCTCACCGCCAAGGGCATCCGCCCGATCATCCTCGACGAGAACGACTCCAAGTTTGGCGCGGTGGAAACCCGCCAGGAGGCAGCGCGTTGCGCCGACCTTTTCAAGAAGCATCGCGAGCAGCTCGATGGAATCGTGGTGACGCTGCCGAACTTCGGCGACGAGCGCGCCATTGCGGAAACGATTCGTATGGCGAATCTTGGTGTTCCCATCCTGATGCAGGCCACGCCGGATACGCCCTCGCGCATGACCATCCGCGACCGCCGGGATAGTTTTTGCGGGAAGATGTCCGCCTGCAACAACCTCGCACAGTACGGAATCCCTTACTCGCTGACGACGCTGCACACCGAGGCTCTGGATTCAGAAACCTTTCGCACGGACCTGGACTGGTTTCTGGCCGTCTGCCGCGTCGTGAAAGGCCTCAAAAAATTACGAATTGGCGCCATCGGCGCGCGCCCGGCGGCATTCAACACCGTGCGGTATAGCGAAAAAATTCTCGAGTCCGCGGGAATCTCCGTGGAGACGCTGGACCTCTCGGAAGTTATGGGGAGGATTGCCCGGCTGAAGGACGACGACGGCAAGGTTGTTGAGCGCCTCAGGGGCATTCGCCAGTACGTCTCGACGAACAGCATTCCGGACGCCGCGCTCGTCAAAATGGCCAAGCTCGGCACGGTCATCGACACCTGGATGCGCGATACCGAGGTGAACATCAGCGCCATTCAGTGCTGGACCTCGCTCGAAGAATATTTCGGCGTCGTACCCTGCACGGTCATGAGCATGATGAGCGACCAGGGCCTTTCCAGCGCGTGCGAAGTGGACGTCGCGGGCGTGATCGGAATGCACGCCTTGCAACTGGCTTCGCAAACGCCCAGCGCTTTGCTGGATTGGAACAACAATTATGCCGACGATCCGGACAAAGCGGTGTGCTTCCACTGCAGCAACCTGCCGAAACATTTCTTCAAGGAATTCCGCATGGACTTCCAGGAAATCATCGCGGGGACCGTCGGCAAAGAGAACACCTTTGGCACCGTGGTGGGTCGCGTGAAGAGCGGCCCCATGAGCTTTGCGCGGTTTTCCACCAACGACCGCGAAGGAAAAATCTCCGGTTACGTTGGCGAAGGCGCTTTCACCGAAGATTCCCTGGAAACCTTCGGCGGCGCAGGCGTCGTCCGCATCCCCCAGCTGCAAAAGTTGCTGCGCTTCATTTGCGAGCGCGGCTTCGAGCATCACGTCGCTGCCAACTTCTCTACCGTCGCCTCCGCCGTCCACGAAGCGGCCACGCGCTATCTCCATTGGGACATCTACTGGCACAAGCCCTGATCGCCCGGAGTTTTTCCACTTGGCCTGCGAGCGACCTATAGGGGTCGCGTTTTCCCTCCTCCAAGTAGTGATATTCCAAGTGGCTAATAGTTGTTTGGACCACCCCGGAAGTTCGCGCAAGACCCCCGGAAGACCGCGCTGTTAGCATGGTCTTAACGAAGCTAGGGTCTTGACTTTTCCGCTCAAGGGAAGTTCGCGTACGCAGACGAGGGATCAGATGAGCCGCAAGGGGCCACTCTTGATCGCTGGAATCGCCCTGGTGGTGATAGGCGCCGGTATCTGGGGGCTGCCCGCGATGAAACGGCAACCGAAGCCGAGCGCTGCCAGCGACGCATCTTCCACGCAGGTCAAACGGAACCCATTCCGAAGCTTAGTGGTGGAGCTCAAATTCCGGAGCCGGTCGCTGCACGATGGCGAAGAGTATCTCAGCGCGACAGGTCACAGGATCGAGTATATCGATGTAACCGGTGGACGCCGCCGCGAAGACTACGGTCGAAATGTCACCGTCCTGCGCCAGTCAACCACGGTGGAAACTCTAACGGGGATCTTCGATGGCGCCGACTTCTACATCGTGACTGAAAAAGAAGGCAAGCGCACAGGTCGCGTCATGAACATCCGCGAGGGATACGACTACACGATCTGGGAAGATTCGGCCGCTGAAAAATTGCGCGTGCCAGGGGCCACCGTGAGCAGGGAGGAGTTTCTGGGGCGGCCGTGCACAGTCTACTCGATTTCCCCAGGCAAAACCGTCCAGAAATGGTGGGTGTGGAACGGGATAACGCTGCGCTCGGAATCGCACTTCGAGGACCGGACCACGGTCATGGACACATCCGAAGAGGCCGTGCGCGTCGAAGAGGATGGGGACATCGATCCCGGTCTGTTTGTGCTGCCAGCCGACGTGACGTTCGAACCGGCCAAGCCGACGGTGGCCGAACAACTGAACCATCACAAGAGCGCGCCATGGGTGAGGATGGGGCCGGAAATGAACCTATTCTTCTAGCCTTGGCGCGATCGTTTCCGAACATGCGGGAAGGAAATTGCGAACTGGAAAAAAGGAGGTTGCAAGACACCAGTGAAATCACTACTTCTCGCTGTGGGTCTCGTGGGGATCCTTGGCGTAGCTGGATACTTTGCGCTTCGCGGCGGCCACGCATCGCCCGCGATCTTCGAAAAACAGGCCGAAGGGCCCATGGGGCCACCGGAGTTGACGAATATCGAAGGATTAGCGCGCTCCCGCGATGGCCATGTCCTCGCAACGGTGAGCCAGAACGTGGTTTCACTCTGGGACACCACCAGCGGGAAGAATCTTCTTGTCCTGCAAAACGCCAGCAACGAAGCGATTTACGCTCCGGCATTCTCGCCAGATGGCTCGCTGCTAGCCACCGCAAGCAACATCCAGGGTGACGGCCACTTGCTGCTGTGGAATCCGGCAACCGGAGAGCGCCTGGCAAGCGTCGACAATCTCGCTTTTCCGGGATGCGTGAGCTTCAATCCCGCGGGAACTTTGATCGCGGTGGGCGGACTCCCAACGCTTTACCTTGTGGACCCGTCGACCAAACAAATCGAGCGGCAGATAGACAGACCACACCAGAATGGCGGAAGCCAGGCCGCGGTGTTCAGTCCGAGTGGAGACTTCCTAGCCACCGGAGGGCGAGACGGCACCGTGAAATTGTGGCAATTGAGCGACTTGAGTCTCAAGCGCACCTTCTCCGTCAGCGATCCGCAACCGCATGTTTCCGCGTCCGAAGGCCCGCCAGCACGAGCCATCGTCAGCTCGCTGGCATTTGCGCATGATGTGCCACGGTTGGTCGCGGCTACCCAGGGAGGCAGTGTATTCGTATGGGACCTCGAGAGTGGAAAAGAAATCGTGCGCTACGACTACTCCGCAGTCCAGGCAGACACCGACATCCTCAAATTGCGGAACTGGGCCTCCTTCACTTCCGACGACAAGTGGCTGGTGACCACGAACCAGAGGGGCGACGGCATTACCCTGTTGGGCGCGAAAAGCAAGAAGAAAGTAGATGACTTGCTCACACTGCGAAAGCACACCGAGATGGCAAACCTGGACGTTTCGCCCACGGACGGCAGCGTGGCCTTCGCCTACCGCGTCTTCCATCCGGGCGAGCCAGGGCCGCCGTCGGCGAAGTTCGAGATTTGGTCACTCCAGCTGCACTGACACAAATATCCAGAAAGCTTGAGAGTGCTTCAAAGGGCATCTTTAATGCGATGAAAGGAGCGAGATGAAAAAGCATTGGATGGCAAGTTTGGTTGTCCTGCTGGGCGGTTGTCTTTTGGCCGCCTGTGACAAGGGTGCTGGTGATGGGTGGAAGGAATACAAGTACCGTGACGACGGCTTCGCGATTTCCGCGCCATCGATGCCCGTCCCACGCATAGATTCCAGCGCCACGGCGGCCGAACGACAGACTTCCAGAGCCTGGGGCGTCGATTTTGGTAACCGCACTGAGATACTTATCACCACCGGCCTGGTTTCCGATTTCGCTGAGAATGTTCCGGCCGAAGAAGCGCTTCAGCGCATGAAGAATATGACCCTGCAAGGCGTGCCCGCCAAGCTTGTCTCAGAGAGGCAAGTCTCGCTGGCCGACAATCCGGGGATCGAATTTGAGTTCCAAGCCGAACGCTGGCACTCACGCCAGCGCGTTTACATCGTGAAGGACAAGCTCCTGGGCGTATCGTCGACTGCCCGTGGGAGTGATCCGCTCCCGCCGGCTACCGACCGGATGTTTGATTCCCTGCGTCTGCTGAAATAGCACGAGGTAGCTATGAATTCCATTGTGCGGGCTATGAGTTCGTTCGGACACCCCGGTCCGGTCGCGGCAATCCGACTACCTACAGAAAAAAGTGGAATAGGTGCTTTGAGTTAACCAGACACCCGACGAAAGAAGTCTGTCCGCGCGACCGTCGGGAGCGGGAACTCCTTCTTACTGTTGGCCGGCTTGCTAGAAGCTATCGCTTTGCTGCTGTGGCGGCGAGGCGGGACCGCATCTCGCGCGTCATGTGGGGGACGATGCCGAGGAGCCGTTCGATGAGCATGAGCTGTCCGCGGTGGTGCATTTCGTGTTCTTTCACGGAAAGAATCATCTCGAAGCGGCACTTGGCTGGCGGGGTCATGCCCGGAGCCATCTGCACCTGTTCGGCGAGAAAATCGTCGCTGAGCCCCTGCAGCCATCCGGCCCATTTCTCGCCGGAGCTGCGAAGCATCTCGATAATCTGGTCCTTGGTGCGCGGTTCTCTTTCCTCCGCCGCCAGGCGCTTCATGATCGCGGGGAAATCGAATCCTGCAAGCGTCGTTCTGCGTTCGGTGGCGTGAATCTGGTACTGGAAGTTGTGCGACAGGGCGATATGGGCCAGCAGCTCGCCGGGGCTGCGGGTATCGGGGGCCGGTCGAAAGGTGTATTTTTCTTCGGGAAGGTCCTGCGCGATGATGAGCGTATTTTTGCGGACGGTGCGGAAACTGTCGGCCAAGTCTTTGGCGGAGTAGCAGTTCATGGGACATCGCTCCTAAGTCGAGTGACAAGTTGCCCTTGGGAAGATTGGGGACCGAGGTTGCATTTTAGCACGCCGCGACGATTGATGTTATGGGAGCGGCAGCGGCAAGAAACAGAGTCAAAGACTCAAGCCGTTCAAGCCAAGCGTTGGGGCACTGAGCGCGAGTCGGCGGACTATTTGGGCACGCGAGCTCTTAATGGTGCAAGGGGATGGGTGGAAAAACCTTTGGCTTCGGGGCTGCGAGCGCTCCAGTCTTCGGGAGGAAAGGAGATGCGCCAGAAACGAGGGGAAGGCTCCAGGAACTCCACGGCTACTTCGGATTTACC
>DATNLB010000448.1:0-7934 GCA_035603095.1 Candidatus Acidiferrales bacterium | reverse complement strand
TCACGGATGGCCAAGATGGCCTTGTTCATTTCGTCCTGGCGGTCGCACATTTTGAGCAGCAGATCGAACTGCTTGCGAAGGTCCTCGGCAGAAGTTTTGACGCGAGGATCCATGATCACGCCAAGAGGAGCGGTGAAATTCTTAGCTCCGACGGTCAAGCGCACTTGATAGTTGCCGGGAAGGACGAGCGGGCCGCTCGGTTCGCCTTCGTCATATACGGCGGCGGGAATCTTCTTGGGAGATTCGTATCGCAAATCCCAGGTGAATTGATTCAATCCAGCCTTCGCAGGGATGTGCTCCTCTGCTTCATCTCTTTCCCATTCGTCGGAGCCACCTTCTTTTTTCTTTTCTTCGCTGGTGAAAGCGCGGATGACTTTGCCCTGGGCATCCAGTAACTCCAGCTTGATCGGATCTTTGGGCTCTTCCTTCAAATAGTAGTAGAGCGCCGCGCCGTCGGGCGGATTTTCTCCGATGGCGTAGCGGCGGCGTCTGGTATGGCCCATACGGGTGCGAATTGCGGCACGAGACGTGAACAGATGCGCGTCTTCGCCGGCGATCGAGGCGTTCGCCTGGCGCAGCGGGCTGATGTCATCGAGCACCCAGAACGAGCGGCCATGAGTGGCGACCACCAGATCGTCACCGTGGATGAGGAGGTCGTGGACCGGAGTTGTCGGCAGATTGAGCTGCAGCGCTTGCCAGTGCAAGCCGTCATCGAAGGAAACCCACGCGCCCGTTTCGGTTCCAGCGTAGAGAAGGCCTTTGCGCTTGGGATCTTCGCGAACGGCATGAACGTAGGAGCCATCGGGGAGGCCGGTGGTGATCGCCGACCAGGTCTTGCCAAGATCAGTGGTCTTGAAAATGTAGGGCTTGAAATCATCAAGCTTGTGGGCGTCGATGGCGGCGTAGGCCGTGCCAGCCTCGAACGGCGAGGGTTCGATCAAGCTGATCATGGCCCATTCGGGAAAGCCTTTCGGAGTGACGTTAGTCCAATTTTTTCCATCGTCGCGCGTGAGTTGGATCAAGCCATCGTCGGTGCCGACCCAGATCAAACCTTTTTGTTTAGGGGATTCCGCGACGGTAAAGATCAAATCGTAGAACTCGATGCTGGCCTGGTCTTTGGTGATGGGGCCGCCGGAGTCCTGCTGCTTCGATTTGTCGTTGCGCGTGAGGTCGGGGCTGATGGTTTCCCAGGAATGACCGCCGTCTTTTGAACGGAAGAGGAACTGAGAAGAGTGATAGAGAATGTTGGGATCGTGCGGAGAAAAAACGATAGGCATCGTCCAGGTGTAGCGGTACTTCTGCACGGAAGCGTTGTAGCCATCGGGATCGAGCGGCCATTGCTGGATGTTTTGCACCTGGTTGGTGCGGCGGTCGAGCCTGGTGATGTAGCCGAAGTAGGAGCCGGCGTAAACGATGTGCGAATCGCGCGGGTCGACGGCAACGTAGCCGCTCTCGCCTCCGCCCACGGCATCCCAGTCGCCGCGGTCGATGTAGCCACGGTCGCTGGCGGTGGCGATGCCGACGGAGGAGTTGTCCTGCTGCGTGCCATAAACGCGGTACGGAAAATCGTTGTCGGCGGTCACATGGTAGAACTGCGCTGTGGGCTGATTGTTCTGCGTGGACCAATTCTTGCCGCCGTCGACGGAAATGGTCGCGCCGCCGTCATTGCCGTTGATGATGCGATTGGGATTGTTGGGATCGATCCAGAGACCGTGATGGTCGCCGTGGGGCGCATTGAGGCGTTCGAATGCCTTGCCGCCGTCGTTCGAACGGAACAGGCCGGTGTTGGCGATGTAGACCTTGTTCGAATCCTTGGGGTCGGCCCAAACGTGGGTGAAATACCAGGCGCGCTGGCGAAAACGATGATCGTCGTTGATCAAGGCCCAATTGGTGCCACCGTCATCGCTGCGGTAGAGGCCGCCTTTCTTCGCTTCGATCAGCGCGTAGACGACATTCGAATCGGCGCCGGAAACAGCCACACCGATGCGGCCGAGCGGGCCCTCGGGCATGCCGTTGCCCTCGACGCGCTTCCAGGTCGTGCCGTCGTCGTTCGAACGGTAGAGGCCGTCCTTGTCGCCGCCGCTGTTGAGCGTCCAGGGCGTGCGGTAGCCTTCCCACATCGCGGCGAACAGGACGTGAGGATTCTGCGGATCGAAAACGATGTCGATGCCGCCGGTGCGGTCGTCGAAGTAAAGAACTTTCTCCCAGGTTTTGCCGCCATCGCGCGTGCGGAAAATACCGCGTTCGGTATTCGTGCCGTAAGCATGGCCTAGAGCGGCGACAAAGGCGACATCGGGATTGCTGGGATGGATGAGGACCTTGCCGATGTGGCGGGAGTCCTTCAGGCCGACGTTGTTCCAGGTCTTACCGCCGTCGTTCGAACGATAGACGCCGTCGCCGAAGGAGATGTTGCCGCGAATGCAGGCTTCGCCGGTGCCGACATAAATCACATTGGGATCGGAGTTGGAGACCGCGATGCTGCCGATGGAGGAAGTGGTTTGCTTGTCGAAGAGGGGATCCCAGGAAACGCCGCCGTCGGTGGTTTTCCAAACGCCGCCGGCTACCGCGCCAAAATAGTACGTATTCGGCTGGCTTGGAACGCCGGTCACCGCCAAAGCCCGGCCGCCACGGAAGGGGCCGATGAGGCGCCATTTCATTCCGCCGTAGGTCTTGGGATCAAGCGTATTGGCGGCCGCGGGATGGTCAGCGGGCTTGGCGGACGCCGAGCGGTCTTTTGGATTGGCGACCGCGGAACGGTCGACTTGCTGCGCATGCAGGACGAGCGTACTCAGGAATAGGAAAACAAGAGCGCCGATCGAGGAAAGAACAGGCCGGTGAGAAACGGTCACACACACCTCCGGGAAGAATGGCACAAAACGAAGAATGGTATCGCTACAGGCTGTTTGACGGAAGAGTTTTTCGTTGGGGTACAGGTTGCGATAGGATGCTGCAGCGATGAGCGGCGGGAGAACATTTGACGTTGCGGTGATCGGAGCAGGAGTGTTCGGCGCGTGGACGGCCTGGCATCTCGGCAAGCGGGGCCAGCGCGTGGCGCTGATTGATGCCTATGGTCCGGCGCATTCGCGGGCCAGTTCCGGGGGCGAAACGCGCATCATTCGAATGGGCTATGGCGGGGATGAGCTGTATACACGGTGGTCGCAGCGTTCACTGGAGCAGTGGAAAGAGTTTTCAGCGGTAACGCGACAAGCACTTTTTCTGGAAACTGGAGTCCTTTGGATGGGCGCTGAAGAGGGCGCGCGGTTGCGGCAGACGAGCGTAACATTGAAGCGATGCGGCGTAAAGTTCGAAGAGTTGGACCGCGAGGCGCTCGAAAGACGATATCCGCAAATTGGATTGGACGACATCAAGTGCGGCATCCTCGAACCAAAGAGCGGAGTACTGATGGCGCGGCGGGCGGTGGCTGCCGTGGTGGAAGAGGCTGTACGGCTTGGCGCGGAGTATCGCTGGGCGCAGGTCCTCAGACCAACGGGATCCGACCGGATGCACGAGGTAGCAACAAGCGATGGCGAGCACATTGCCGCGGGGCAATTCGTGTTTGCGTGCGGTCCGTGGCTTGGCAAAGTTTTCCCGGACGTACTTGGCGCGCGGATCTTTCCTTCACGGCAGGAAGTGTTCTTCTTTGGTGTTCCGGCAGGCGATATGCGGTTTGCACCAAGGGCGCTGCCGACTTGGCTGTTTCAGGAAGACCTAGTTTATGGAATGCCGGACATCGAGGGGCGGGGATTGAAGATTGCGTTTGACGAGCATGGCGAGCGAGTTGACCCGGACACGCAATCGAGGATTGTGTCTCCGGCGATGACGGAGATGGTCCGAAAGTATGTAGCACGGCGCTTCCCGGCCTTGCGCGACGCACCGATTGTGGAAACGCGAGTCTGCCAATATGAAAACACTTCGAACGGGGATTTTCTGATCGACCGGCATCCGCAGATGGAAAATGTGTGGTTTGCGGGCGGGGGCTCGGGGCATGGGTTCAAGCACGGCCCGGCGATCGGGGAATATGTTGTGGGCCAACTGCTCGACGGCAACGCCGCCGAGGCGCGATTTTCGCTGGAAACAAAGGACACCGTGCAAAGGCGCGCGGTATACTGACGGTCCCGGTCCAAAGCTGAATTGCCTGTTGAAACTTCCAGTCGCGGCGTGCGTCTTGTAATCAAGGGGTGGTTCTTCGTTTGCCTATTTGACTCGCAATGTCGCAAACAAAAAAGAGCGACCTGCCTCAGAAGGCGGGCCCTACGGGACACGTTGGCGGGGCTGGACTTTCATGAGAAATGCAGACTAGAGAGAATCGCAAATTATGGAGGAACAATGCGTTTGAAGACGGATCGGGTCGCACAAGTTTTTGTTCTGCTCGCAGCGATGGCGCTGTTGGCGATGGCCGCGGTAGGCGCGTCAGGGCAGGACATCAAAATAGCCTATGAGAAGTTTGTGCTTCCGAACGGACTGACGGTGATCGTTCACGAAGATCATAAAGCGCCGATCGTAGCTCTGAACATCTGGTATCACGTGGGCTCCAAGAACGAGAAGCCTGGGAAGACCGGCTTTGCGCACCTGTTCGAACACTTGATGTTCGGCGGCAGCGAAAACCTCAAGGGGCGCTACATCGATGCGATGGAGCGAGTGGGCGCGACGGACCTCAACGGCACGACCAATTCCGACCGCACGAACTATTTCGAGGATGTGCCCACATCAGCGCTGGATTATGCGCTGTTCGTGGAATCCGACCGCATGGGGCATTTTTATAACACCATTAACAAGGAGACGCTGGACCTGCAGCGCGGCGTGGTGCAGAACGAAAAGCGCCAGGGCGATAACCAGCCCTATTCCATCTCGCGGTACCTGATCACCGAAAACACTTATCCCGCCGGGCATGGCTACTCGTGGACGACGATCGGCTCGATGGAGGATTTGAACGCGGCGTCCCTCGCGGATGTGCAGGAGTGGTTCAAGACCTATTATGGGCCTTCGAATGCCACGCTGGTGATTGCCGGCGACATCGACGTGAAAACGGCACGCGAAAAGGTCGGGAAATATTTTGGGGATATCCCCGCCGGTCCCCCGGTGGCGCACCAGACGGAATGGGTGGCGAAAATGACCGGCGTGCACCGCCAGCAGGCGCAAGACCGCGTGCCGGTGGCGCGCGTGTTCAACGTCTGGAATGTTCCGGAATACGGCCAGGCCGACACCGATTATCTGGACCTCGCGAGCGACGTGCTGGCGGAGGGAAAGGATTCGCGGCTTTACAAGCGGCTCGTCTATGACGAGCAAGTGGCGACGTCGGTGAACTGCGGCATCAATCCGAACGAAATCGGCGGCCAGTTCATCGTTGGTGCGTCGGCGAAACCCGGGGGAAGCCTAGCACCTATCAACAAGGATGTTGAGGAAGAGCTGGACAAATTCCTGAAGGACGGCCCAACGGCGGAAGAGCTGGAGCGCGTCAAGACCGCCTATGAAGCGAATCTCGTGCGCGGGCTGGACCGCATCGGAGGCTTTGGCGGGAAATCCGACATCCTCGCTCGCGGCCAGGTATTCACGGGAAATCCGGAACAGTACCTGATTTCGCTAGACCGCGTGCGCAAAGCGACGGCTCAGGACTTACGCGATGCGGCGCGGCGCTGGCTCAGCGACGGCCTTTATCAGCTCGAAGTGGCGCCCTTTCCGGAATACAAGGCGGCGAGCGCGGGCGCGGACCGTTCGAAGCTCCCCGAAGTCGGCGCGACGCCAAACGTGAAGCTGCCGGCGTTCGAACGCATGACGCTTTCGAATGGATTGAAAGTCGTTCTGGCGGAACGTCATGAATTGCCACTTGTGGATTTCACCATGCTCGTGGATGCGGGCACCTCCGCGGACAGTCCAGCCACGCCAGGTGCTGCGAGTATGACGTCCTCCCTGCTGACCAGCGGCACGGACAAATACAACGCGCTGCAAATCAGCGATGAGATTCAGAGGCTGGGAGCGGAGCTCGAGGCAGGTTCCGGGCTGGATAGTTCGACGGTCTATCTCTCCTCGTTGAAGAGCAAGCTGGAGCCATCGCTGGCGTTGTTTTCCGATGTGCTGCTCCATCCTTCGTTCCCGCAGGAAGATTTCGCGCGCCAGCAGAAGCTGCAGATTGCCGCGATTCAACGGGCGAAGACTTCCCCAGGCGCGATGGCGGGCCGCGTGATTACTCCGGCGCTCTATGGCAAGGATCATCCCTATGGACTGGAACTGACCGAAGCGGGCGTCGGCAAATTGACGCGCGACGCGATCGCCAAATTCCACGACACGTGGTACCGGCCGAATAACACTACGCTGGTGATCGTGGGCGACACCACGCCGGCGGAAATTAAACCGCAACTCGAAAAGGCTTTTGCGTCCTGGAAGCAAGGGAATACGCCGAAGAAGAGCATTTCAAACGTCGCGGCGCCGAAGCAAGCTGAAGTTTTTTTGATCGATAAACCGGGCGCCGCGCAGTCATTTATCCTGGCGGGAACGATCGCACCGCCGCGCAACAGCCCGCAGGAGATTGCGCTGGGAATCTGGAACGACATTTTGGGCGGAACGTTCGGCGGGCGCGTAAACATGAACCTGCGCGAGGACAAGCACTGGTCTTACGGCGCTGCCACGGCGTTTCAGTTTGCACGCGGCGACAGCGCCTGGGTGACGCGAGCGCCGGTGCAGACGGATAAGACGAAAGAATCTCTCGTTGAGCTCAAAAAAGAGTTGCGCGACATGTTTGGCGCCCGTCCCATCTCTCAGGATGAAATCAATAAGGACAAGGACAATCGAACCCTTCGCCTGGCGGGCTCGCGCGAAACCATGAGCGAGGTCGGAGATGCGATCGAGAATATCGTGCAATATCGTTTGCCCGACGACTACTACTCAACGTATGCATCCAAGGTGCGAGCGCTGACGACAAACGATCTCACGGCCGCGGGGAAGTCCTTCCTCAACCCGGATCGATTGGTGTGGGTGGTGGTCGGGGACCTTGCGAAGGTGGAGGCGGGAATTCGCGAGCTGAACCTCGGCACGGTGCACGTCGTGGATGCCGACGGCAATTCTATTCGATAAAATCAACTGACTAACGATAAAGTGGTATCAACTCGAGCAGTTTAGGATTGCGAGCTACGACGGCGGGGATCGGGCGCAGCGGAGGCGCGTCTTCCCCGCTTTGCCTTTTCCGCGTAGAGATCCTGGTCCGCTTCCGAGAGAAGTTTTTCGATGCGCCCGCCATCACCGCGGTAGATGGATATGCCGATACTTGCGGAGATAGGCGGTTGCTCGCCGTCGCTGGCGAGAACTTCGCGGATGCGATTCGCAACCCGGTGTGCTTCGTCTTCCTGCGATTCCGGGAGAACGAGGGCGAATTCGTCGCCGCCATATCGCGCGGCGGTATCGACGGCGCGGCAGTGAACGCGGAGAATGTCGGCGAGCCGGCAAATGGCGCGGCTGCCGACGAGATGGCCGTAGCCGTCGTTTATTTTTTTCAATTCATCGAGGTCGAGAAGCAGCACGGAGAAGGGCCGGCCGGTGCGATCGGTGCGCTCCGTCTCGTTTTCAAGAACATCGAGCAGGCGTCGGTAGTTGGCGAGACCGGTGAGCGGATCGCTGACGGCAAGATGGCGAACCTGCTCGAAGAGCCGCGCGTTATCGAGAAGCGCGCCACCCAGCGCGACGGCGTAGCCCAGCACCATAAGCGCCTGGGCGAAAACGAAGGGAGCGTCGAGCAAGCGCGCGGATTGAGCGGCCGAGAGCTGAGCGGCGACGTTCAGCCAGGTCGCGGCATAAATGGTGCGGTCGAACTCGGAATCTTCAACGGACAAGCGGCGGCGGTACCAGACGAGGCTCACGAGAAAAATCGCGCCGGGCAGCAACTGCTCCGGATTGGGGAAGAAGGCGCCCGGATGCCGAGAGACTTCCGGCGGCAAACCGCGAAG
>DATNLB010000717.1:0-3941 GCA_035603095.1 Candidatus Acidiferrales bacterium | reverse complement strand
GCGTGCCAGTTCTGTACGCACCAGAATCCTTCGGGCCGTGGCTGGCCTCATCATCAAGAATGCCGCGCGTAGGAACAGCCAATGGAGCGCGACTGCGGCGGCCGCCGCGAATATTGTGGTTATGACGAGAGTCGCGAATTGCAGCATGGCAATCATAGAGTGCCTCCGGACCTGCACATCCGGGAATCGCACGGTCATGACCAAATTCAACGCATTGAGAATAAAAGACTTACGGAAAGTAACAGCCTGGCAATCTGTGGGGACAGTTACACGTCGTGTCGCGCGGGACGCGCCACATCCGAAGCCTTGTGGTTGCAGTGAACACCCATGGTCTTGTGCTAGGCTAATCATAGAAACCATGAACCGCGGAGCAGGCTTACGCATCGGCAAAATTCTCGGAATCCCCATATACCTCCATTCCACGTGGGTCTTCATTTTTGCCGCCATCACTTACATCATCGCCTCGCAGTTCAACAAGGAACATCCGCTTTGGACGGACACCCAGCATTGGACCGTGGGCGTCCTGACGAGCCTTCTCTTCTTCGCCTCGGTTCTCTTCCACGAACTCTCCCACAGCGTGGTGGCCCAGCACTACAAGATTCGCGTCGTCTCCATCACCCTCTTTCTCTTCGGAGGCCTGGCACGCATCGAGCGGGAACCTTCCAAGGCCATTCAGGAATTCAACATCGCGATCGCCGGACCCCTGGCCAGCGGATTGCTCGCCGGTGGGTTTTTTGGCTTAACGCTTCTCTTCCCTTTTAGCCAAACGGTCGGAGCACTGGCCACCTGGCTATGCCGGACCAATGCCGCCCTCGCCGTTTTCAATCTCTTGCCAGGATTTCCTCTGGACGGAGGAAGAATTTTCCGCGCCATCGTGTGGGGAGTGACCAAGAATTTTGAGAAGGCTACGCGCGTCGCGGGCGCCAGCGGAAAGCTCATCGCCTACGCGATGATTCTTTTCGGCGCGTGGGGCGCCTTCCACGGTTTTGTTCAAGATGGGCTATGGACCGCCTTCATCGGCTGGTTCATTCTGAACGCCGCGCAGGAGAGCGTCGCTCAAGTGGCCATCCGGGAAACACTCTTGGGCCTCAGCGCCGCGGACGTCATGAGCAAGGAAGTGCCCACGGCTCCCGGGCACATCACGCTTGAAGAGTACAGCACGGAAGTGCTCCGCACCGGGCGCCGCTGCCATCTCGTAGTTAGCGACGATCGCCTCGTTGGCATGATGAACGTTCACACCCTCAACTCCGTCCCGCGCGGCGAATGGGCCCACAACTCCGTACAAGCCGCCATGATTCCACGAGACAAAATCTTGTGGACATCGCCCGAGGAGCCACTTCTGAAACTACTCGAGCGGCTCCTAAGCGCAGACGTCAATCAGATGCCCGTGGTGAGCGGCTCCGATGACGGCGCGCCCCAGATCGTTGGCATCGTCACGCGCGATTCCATCCTCCGCGTGATGCAGACGCGCTCCGAACTGGGCCCACTTGCCACCAGCAAGTAGGTGGTCCAGTTGTGTTTTTTTCTAAGGAGGTGAAAATTCAATCCGCGACAGCAGATTGTTTCTCGCTGAATGAACTCTTGGCGGCTAATTTTCCCCGCGACTCCAGTATGACACCCACACCGTGCCGTGGCCTCAGCGTGATCGACGCCAGCGGCGCCACGGGATGATTCGCCACCAGCCGCAATCGAAACTTCCGCGCGATCGTCGCCAGAATCAGCGTTGCTTCCATCAGCGCAAACGCATTCCCGATGCACTGGCGCGGCCCACCTCCGAACGGAAAATAAGCGAACCGCGGCAATCGTTTCCATAAATCATTTTCCCAGCGCTCCGGCCGGAATTCTTCAGGCGCGTCATACCATCGCGGGTCTCGATGCACCACCCATTGCGCCATGGCCACGCCCATTCCCTTCGTAACCGGATAGCCCGCAATTTCATGGTCCTCGACGGCCAGCCGCGCCATTCCCCACGCTGCCGGATACAGCCGCAGCGACTCCGTGATGACGTGCCCCGCGTAAGCGAGTCTTGGCAGATCATCGAGAGAAGGAGCGCGATCGCCGAGGACGGCGTCCAATTCCGCATGCAGCTTTGCTTCCACCGCAGGATTCCGCGCCAGCAGCCACCAGGTCCAAGAAAGCGTGCTTGCCGTGGTCTCATGGCCCGCCAGGAACAAAGTGACGGCCTCATCACGAAGCTGCCGGTCGGTCATGCGCGAACCGTCCTCGTCCTGCGCCGAGAGAAGCATCGAAAGTAGATCGCCGGCGTCGCGGCCGGAAGCGCGGCGCTCCCCGATGATGCGGTAAAGAATTTTTTCGATCTGCGCCACTTCCCTCTTCACGCGCAGATTCGTGGGAGTGGGCAGCCAATGCGGCACAAAGATGGCGCGCCGGAAATTGGCGCCGATTTCCAGCAGCAGTTCCAGCGATTTCCCCACGTCTTGCGCATCGCGTTCAACATCGGCGTCGAACAGCGTTTTTCCCACGATCTGCAGAGTCAGCCGCATCATCTCTTGATGCGCGTCGCGCTCTTCCCCACCCCGCCAGCCATTCAGCATCCTCTGCGTGTACTCCACCATGGTCGCCGCGTAAGATGCGATCCGCGCGCGGTGAAATGCCGGTTGCGCCAGCCGCCGCTGCCGCAGCCAGAAATCTCCTTCGCTGGTCAGCAACCCTTCGCCAAAGACGTGCCGGTTCGCTCGCAGCACCCGGCCCTTTGAATATTTGCGGGCGTTGGTGACCAGCACTTCTTCTATCAAGTCGGGATGGTTGATGAAAATCGAGCGGAAATTCAGAACGCGCAGCCCCGCGATGTCGCCATACTCGCGCGCAACTTTGGTGAAATAGTCCAGCGGATTGTCATTGAGAGGCCCGAGCGACCAGCGTTTGAGCCCTTCGGAGGGGCCGGCTGGGAATTTTTTGCGGCTAGCGCGCCACATCTCATGATGCTATGCCCGCGTCCACGCTTCGTCAACGCGGCGCGCCTGAGAAGCAGTCACGTTTCTCGCGAGCGGAGCGCCCGGATTCGAAAGCCACCACGACGGAAATCGACAGTCACCTTCGAAAATCCCGCGGTCGTCAATCTCGCGAATGCCGACGCCGGCATCACAGGCACAAACGTGCTTCGCATGTGCCCCACTCTGTGCATCCACCCATCCTGAATCTCAAACGCAAGGAATACTCCGCCTGGGCGAAGCACCCGCCAAATTTCGGCAAAAGCGCGGTCCTGCAACTCGTTCGAACGCAAGTGATGAAGCATTAGAATCGCAATCGCCGAAGAAAATGTGCCGTCCGAAAAAGGCAGGGTCGCAGCATCCCCCTGAATGACCGTCACAGATGCGTTCCTAACGCGAGAACCGAGCTTCGCCGCAAACGCGTGGTCGTACTCGAGACTAGTGACGCGTGCCGCCCGCGACCGCAGCTCCTCCGTCGCCGCACCCAGCCCCGCACCCAGCTCCAGCACGTGCTCGCCAAGCTCCGAACCTTGCAGAATCCACGGCAGAAGCTGCCGCCGCGTCACATACCGCCAGAACGACGACCCACAAAACCACGTTTCGAATCGATTCATCGATAGCTCGGAAGACTTCGAGGGCTCAACTCTACCGCGAGCCCGCCGGCTTAGTGAAGCAATGTATGGATTCGGCGGAGCGAAGAAGCGAATTGATCGGCGTTGTAGGACGAAGGATTCTCGAGCTGATGAAAGAGTTCATTGATGGCCGCATGGACTTCAGCGGCGTTCGCGGGCTTAGCGTCGCGGCTGTACGCGATGTACAGCGAATCCATGGCCATGGCCGCCTGCTCTGCCGCGCGCTCGTCGGCAAGGGCGATATTTTCTGCATCATCGGAAATCCGCTGCAGCATCCCCTGCGCAACGGCCCGATCGTATTGCATCGTCGCCAGCCGTTCCGCAATTCGCTGCGCCATCGGTACTGCCGCGGAAGTTG
>DATNLB010000566.1:0-9850 GCA_035603095.1 Candidatus Acidiferrales bacterium | reverse complement strand
GCGCAGTTTGCGAACGCCGGAATGCTCCAGCATCTGCATAAAGGGCTCTGCCGAGCCGTCGAGAATGGGCACTTCGATGGAGTCAATGTCGATGTAAATGTTGTCGATGCCGCAAGAATAGATGGCGGCCAGCAAATGCTCAGTGGTGGAGAGCAAAACGCCTTGTTTCATGAGGCTCGTGGCGTAACTGACGCGAGCCACGTTGTGCCCCTGCGCTTCGATGGGGAAATTATCCAAGTCAACGCGGCGAAACACGATGCCTGTTTCGGCCGGTGCGGGCTTCAGGCGGACGTGACCGTACACGCCGGTATGGAGGCCCACACCTTCGGCGAGTGACTCTTTGGCGATGGTAGTTTGAAACATTCCCCGCATTCTATAATAGCATATTGTTCGCCAACTCTTCTCAAATTTGTGCTTTGTTATCAATGACTTGTAAGAAACAAGAGAGCCCTTGAATCGGCTGATGTGGTATTTTCGCAACATTTCTGGTCTTCGACGTGTCTCATCTGTGAAAGTGTTCAGCCCTGATCCCCCCGCGCGGGCTACCTTTTAGATTCGCGCCCCGTCCCAATCCCTTACGGTGGTATAATTGGAATTTGTATTTTGTTGCGGAAGGGTGAGGCATGAATCGAGCGTCTCGCATCGGGATTCTTTGCGTATCGGTAGCCATCTTTTGTTACGCCGGCATAGGACACGTCCTGGGCCGCACGACGGACGACAAAGCCTACAAGTCGCTCACCGTGTACGGTGAGGTTCTGCAGAAAGTCCAGCAGGATTACGTCGACGATCCGAACATGCGGACGGTGACCGCCGGTTCCCTGCACGGGATGCTGGAATCCCTCGACGCCCAGTCCAGCTACCTCACGCCACGCGAATACGACGAATACAAAAAGAAACTCGCGAATGCCGGCACCGCGGAGACCGGGCTGACGCTCAGCAAGCGCTATGGTTACATTATCGTTCTCTCCGTGCTGCCGGATGCTCCGGGCACCAAGGCGGGAATTCGCAGCGGCGACATTTTCGAGTCCATCAGCGGATTCACCACCCGCGACATGTCCGTAGGCCAGGCCATGAATCTTCTGAGTGGCCAGCCGGGGACAGCCATCAAAGTTGGGGTGATCCGGCGCGGTAAGGCCACGCCCGAAGAAGTCGATCTCGTTCGCGAGAAGCTGGCTACGCCGAAGATCATCGCCCAGAAGGTGGATGCCGACATTCTGGTGCTGCGCATCCCTTCGCTCGATGCTGGCCGCGCGGATGAAATTCGCAATCGTCTCCTCGACGCGGAAAAACAGGGCATTCGCAAGGTCATACTGGACGTGCGGGAATGCGGCCGCGGACAGGTCTCCGAGGCGATTTCGACCGCTCGCCTTTTCGTTCCTTCTGGCATTCTGACAACGCTGCGCGGCCAGACAGTCTCGGCACAGGTTTTTTCAGCGGAGCCAAAACAGGTCATTTGGAAGAATCCCGTCTCCGTTTTGATCGACGCCACGACGTCGGGGGCCGCGGAAGTTCTGGCCTCTGCCATCGCTGCGAACCATCGCGGGAATGTCGTTGGAGAGCGCACTTTTGGCCTCGCCTCCGAGCAGAAGCTCATTTCCCTGGATGATGGCGCCGCACTGATCCTCACGGTGGCGAACTATTACAATCCCGGCGGCAAGTCGATCATGGAAGAAGGCGTCGTCCCCACGGAAGTGGTGCATGCCGTCCCGGAAGATGATTCGGATTCGACGGATGAAGATGCAGCGCCGGCACCAGAAACGCAGAAGGAACCCGGGCTCGGACCGCGCCCTCTTTCTCCGGAAGACCCCATCTTTCACCGAGCTCTTGACCTGCTAAAGGCCCCCGTGAAAAAGGCTGCCTAGTTTTCCGTGGCCCGGCCGCCTGACTCGGTTCGAGCAAACCCGCATTGCTTTCGAATCAATCTAAACTATTCAACAAGTTTCCCGTGCCTGGGAATTTGCTTCCTTCTCGCAGTGCTCTCCTGTGGCTGCAAGAAAAACGAAGAGAAACGCCTCACTCCCGCGCAAGTTCACAAAATCAGGCGCGAGCTGGCGGCTGCGGCTTCTGCCGCGGTGCCTGCCGGGACCCCCATTAAACTCCGGCAAGACGCTTCCGGCCAGCAACCCGGAAACACGGATTACCTGCGTATCGTGTTGAAGAATGATTCCTCGGCAGATACGCACCGCGCCGCAATCGCCAGGCTTCTTCAAAGCCTCGGTGCCGTCGCGACCCGAAATCATCTGACACAAGATCCACCCACCCAAACCGGAGATCTGCTTCACTTCAAGCTTCGGCATTCAGGCGTGCCGGCACTCGAAATAGAAATCGTGACGCGTGCCACACCCACCTCCATTGGAGGAGCGAAGAATTTCACCGGAAAAGTCCCCGACGCGCGGCTCGCGATCATCATCGACGATCTCGGCAGCGACCGCGCTGCTGCCGACGCCGTCTTCGCTCTGGGTTATCCCCTCACCGTTTCCGTCTTACCCAATCACGAGCATTCGGTGGACATCGCCAAGGAAGCGCATCGCCGTGGATTCCAGGTAATGCTGCATCTGCCGATGCAATCGGTCGCGAACGAAACACCCGAGGCGCAGGAGTTGCACCCGGGCATGCCGGCGCCCGAAGTTGCGGCGCTGCTTGATCAATTTCTGCAAAATGTTCCGGATGCTACTGGCGTCAACAATCATCAGGGATCGCAGGCGACTGCCGACGCTGCGTTGATGGACGAGCTGATGCCCGTGTTGCGCGACCGTAATCTCTTTTACGTTGACAGCCGCACCACCGCCGCTACAGTGGCTTATGATACGGCGCAGGACTTTGGAGTGCGCTCCGCCTTCCGCAACGTCCCTTTCCTGGACGACGTGGCCGAAGTGGCCGCGGTCCGCAAACAGCTCGAACTGGCGTTGCGCGGCGCGCGCGAAAAAGGCGAAGCCGTGGCGATTGGCCATCCTCATCCCGCGACGCTTCAGGCTCTGCGCGAAGTTTTGCCAGAAGCGCAGGAGCGAGGGGTCCGCCTGGTGCTCGCCTCCGAACTCGTCCACTAATTAGCCTGTTTCTCTTAAGGCTGCGCGGGCTCACGTTTCTTCGCCGGAAAAAGTAGATGAATGGCGAAGGCCAGAATCCCCATGGTGAGAAAGCTGAAGACACTGCCTTCGGGTCCCACCGTGCCGCCCGTGAGCCATTTGGCGCCGTGCAGGGATGCATTCGACAGGTGTCCTTCGAAGACGAGGCCGCTGTTCGGCACCGAGTAAAGGAATGTCTCGCCGAAATCAAAACTCGCGTGCCATCCCACAACCAGCCAGAGATTCCCGGTACGCCGCAAGGCAAACGCGAAAATCAGCCCGATGGTCACAACGCCCGCTGCCCCCACCCAGCCTTCACCGGGATTCCCCAAATGGACAGCCCCAAACGAGCACGAAAGCACAACCGCTGCAGGCCAGAAGCCGATGCTCCCCGCGAGCGTGTATTGCGTATATCCTCGAAACGTGAATTCTTCAAACAAGCCCACAAACACAAAGAAGACAGCCCACAATATTCCCCAACGCATCAGCTCTTTGCCATGCAGCGCAATGTCACCAAAGGAATACCCGCCAAAGGCGGCGATCAAGCCAACCAATGCTGAAATCTCGACCAATCCAATGAGGCAGCCCTGCCAGAACAATTTCCCAAAAGCGCCACTCAGCGGCAACCCATAAGCGCCGGGAGAGCGGCCCTCGATCTGAGCCATGATCAGCGCGGCGCCAAAAACGACTGTGAAACAGAACACTTCGTACGCGAACGAAGAGCCGAGAGAGAAAACACCTCGTGTGGGGCGAATAAATTGCTGGAGGACGATTCCGCCGCCGAATCCGAGCCCGGCCACCAAGGCCGCGTAAATCAGCAGACGCCAGCCGCCGCGTATTCCTTTGTCGTTTAGAAAAATCTTACTGAGGATTCCCTGGGGGGGCGGACCCGGCAACGGGGGAGTCGGGGAAGAATACGTTAATGGTTCGATGTCCAACAATCACCTTGAGGAAAGATCCGTGCCCCGCATTGCTTTCTGACGTACCGGGTGCTTCGCCGTGAGCAGGTTTGGTTATTAACTGAGACAGATTTTATCGCGGGAAAGAGTCTTCGTCCGGAATGACTTTTCCACGATCGAGGTTGATTGTACCTGAGAAAGTTTGATTCCCGGAATGCAACTATCTTCGCTGGCAAATCTAGAAATAGGACGCGAAGCTTCTAAATTCATGGTGCGATGCGGATCTCTGCCGCGCCAAGAATACGCCGGCTCTTTTTGTCCTGCACGAAGAGCACGGCCCTCAGATTCTCTCGCTTCCATTCTCTCTGCAGGGGGACACTCGCGTCTCCAGCAAAGGAAATGTCGCCGTCAGCATTCGCTTCGCCGATCTTGCGCATGAAGCGTACCACGGCGGCATGATGGAGGTCTTCGCCGGCGTTCTCGCCGCGCGTCACTGCGGAGTGCAACCCCGTTTCCGTAACGGCCAGCCAGACTTCCGCTGCAGCGCGTTTCGCTGTTCCTTCCAGTTTTCCGACCTTCACGGAAAAGTTTCCAGTGGCCGCGTTATGCGCGCCACTTTGTTCCAGCGTCACCGGTATTTTTGTCTTGCTTGCTGCTTCAAGAATTGCCTGCCGCGCCTTCTGCCCGTGGCTGCCAACGAATTCCACCGTCCCGTCCACCACCATTTGCGGTGTATACGGGTTACCGTTTCCGAGAGCCCCGGAATAAACATTTTGCCGAGAGGTCCAATCCCGCGAAGAGAAAGGATCAGCCCAGCCCAAATCGTTCCAGTAATCGACGTGCTCCTCCAGGGCGATCAACTGCACATTCCCGGCAAGCGGCTCCTCGGCCAGCCGCGCCAGCAAAGCATCGGCCGGAGGACAACTGGAACAGCCTTCCGATGTAAACAGTTCGACCACTACTGCTGTACGAGCCGCCCCGGGCGTCCTTGGGGACGCCTGAGCAGGTGGTCGAATCAACGCCATGGCCGCGAACAGTAAGAGAGAAGTGAAGGTCAAGCCCGCTAATTGGTATTTCATCGAAGTCGGTCTCCCGCCAGCCAGCATATCTGATTTGACTGTCTGCTAAAGGTTACAGCCAGACAGAGCTAGAGAACGCTTTTTTCGCGATAACCCTTATGATAGTTTTTACTGGTTACTGGGAACTGGAACCGACTCCGAACTCGGCTCCTTGAGGGAGGCCCTTCCGATGACTTCTTCGACGTCAGCCCCGCGACTGTTGGGCGGGCGACTGTCCCTCGATTTCGTTAACGCGGCTCCCTCAAGCGCAGCATTGTCCTGGGCACACCTTATTCACTTCCTGGAGTCCGCGAGAATTGTCTCCGCTGAGCGTGGCGCGCAGCTTTTCGGTCTGCCGCAATCCGACCCGCGGGCTGCGGAAGCGTTGCTCTTGAAAGCCCGGCGGCTCGGCTCCGCACTTCACAAGGTGTTCGCGGCCATGCTCCGAAAGCAAAGAATTGCCGGGGAATGGGTCGGGCCGGTAAACGAAATACTGCGCATTACCGAGGGGCACGATGAACTTGTCGCTCTGGACGGCGTCTGGAAGATCGAATTCATTGCGCGGGAGGGAGGCCTTGATTGGTTGCTCGCCGCGGTGGCCCGATCCGCTGCGGAAATTATCGCCGAGGGAGCTCGCGCACGCCTACGGCTTTGCGCCAATCCGCACTGTGGTCTGTTCTTCTACGACAATTCGCGCACGCGCCGCCGTCGCTGGTGTTCGATGGCCGTTTGCGGCAATCGCAGCAAAGTAGCCGCTTTTGCCCGCAAGCACGCATCGGCGCGCAGCACTTCCTAGCGAGTAGGATCCGCCTCTTCCACGCCTACTTCACGTACTTCGGCGATTTCCCTTTTGACCACGGATCGTACTTATGCGCGAACACCAGGCGGTCCGCCAGCGGCGGATGCGAATAGAGCCAGAAGGTTATGAACGGCGGTGGATTGGGGTCCGACAGATCCAGCTCTCCGAGAACCTGAAACGCGTGGGCGGCGACTTCCTCCGAATTCGGGACCAACCCATGGATGACTTCCAATCCGTAAACGTCCGCAGCGTGTTCCTGCATCCGGCTGTACCCGTTGATGACCGGCGAAGAAACGAACAACAGCACTTGCAGGAGCAAGAGCAACACCGCAAGCGAAGCCCAGTCTTCCTGCCCGTAGAGCTTCCAGTCACCGGCCCAGCGATCGAGCGCCCAGTGCAGGCCTCGAAAGAGGAGATAGAACGCCAACAATAGCCCGGCCGCTCCCACTAAAAAGCCCTGACGGACGTGTCCGAGAACGTAGTGTCCGAGCTCGTGCCCGACGATGAATAGACATTCATCGTTGGAAGTATTTTGAATCGTTGTATCCCAGATCACCAAACGCTTTGAAGCTCCCAGGCCCGTCACGTAGGCGTTGATGGCCTTCGTTTTCCGGCTCGCCATCATCAGGAACATGCGGTCCGGTGGAATGGGAACACCCGCATGTTTCGTGAGCCTCTCAATGGCAGCAACGAGATCCGGATGTTCCTTGTTCAGTGGCTCGAATTTGTTGAACAGCGGATCGATCACCAGGGGCGTGATCACGATCACTCCCAGGAGAATCAAGACTGCAGGAAACCAGAAATACAACCACCATCGCCGCGGGCTGCGCCGCATCACGGCAAACAAGATCAGCACCAGAACGACTCCAAACGCGGTGTCGAGAAACTCTCCCTTGGACCAATCCCAGAACCAGGAGCCCCAGCCTTGAATGGATTGTTCGTAATGCAAGGAAAGCGCATGCCCATACAGGTGCAGCGGCAGGTCCAGAATGCCGATGGTCAGGAAAAGCAGCGGCACGAAAACCAGTCCTTGAACCCACTTCTTGTCGCTGACATTTTCAGCGATATCTCGAAACTTCGCCGCCCAGCCCAGCCGCAGGATTAGAAAAAGGAATAGTCCGCCAAGAAAATAGGAAACGAAGTAAAGCGTGTAGCCCGCCCGTGAGTACGCTACCGCTTTCGCCTGGCGCTCATGCGAAAGAGTGTACTGTTCGGTTTTTGTCCGTTCAGAAGTCTCCGATTCCGAAGGCGAAGTCTGTGAGGAGCCGGATTGCTGCGGCGAGGGTTGCGCGGCCGGCGTTTCCGGATGCGCGGATGACGCTGGGTCCATGGAACCGCGCGAGGCGATCGCGAAACATAGACTCGCACCAAGAATCAGCACAAAACGATGAGGGAAGACCCACTGTCCCATCTTTATACGTCGTCTACATCCCAACGCCGCTCTCCATACGCTTCCGGCCAAGGCCGGCACGGGCCGCGAGTATGCCGCACCACTATTCCATCTGCAAGATTTCATCCTGTTGATTTAGACGGGGGGCACGACGCAGCGTTTCCGCCTGGTGAGCCGCGTGCGGCTACGGAGTGGTCCTGGGATGTGCCGTTTTCAGGCAGTAATTGCGCACCGCGCCCGACGTCGCCAATCCGAAATGCACTATCGACGTCCAGCGTTCCAGTTTGTGATGGCCGTAGTGATGGAATAAATACGACGCCCCAATCGAAACGCCGGTTCCCGCCGCTTCGATCGCCGCGAACGCCGCGTGATTGTCCACGATCTCATTCGTAAGCAGGACTTCCCGGTCTCCGCGCCGCCTCAGGTTCAGGGTTGAAAAATAATCGAACGTCCGCGCCGCTCCGACGCCTGCAAACAACCAATCATTCTTCTTGTCCCAGAAGCGGTGCTCCTGCGTTCGTTCCTTAGTCAGATTCTTGCGAGCGGGAGGGACGGCGCCGGGCGATGGTATTTGTGCTTCGATCGCCGGCGCCTGGGCGTAGGCTTTGCCCGTCCCCATGAGCATTGCCAGTGCTACAAGCAGGATCATTCTAAGTTTTAACAATTCTTCCGCTCCGGGGTTTCCCCTTTTTTTTCTTTCTCAATTCAGTATAATCGCACCGGCTCGATTCTGAGCCACACTCTCCACGCAGGAGTCCCTCCATGACCCGCTCCCGTCTCGTGCTCTCGTCAATTTTCGTTTTCGCTCTTTTCGCCGTGGTCGCCGCTTATGCGGGCCGTAGAACTGCTGCGGAAATGACTGATGGAATTCCAGCGCGTTCGTTCGAATTCACGTATCAGGTGCATGTTCCCGCTAACCCAGATTCCGCGGGTCCCACCCATCTTTGGATTCCCTTGCCGCAGTCCGATGGCTACCAGGACATTCGTGGCTTGCGCATGGAGAGCCCCGTGAGTCACGTGCAGGGCCGGGATCCCGAATACAGCAACGCGTTTGCGGTCTTCACGCCGACAATGCAGCAATCCGCCGCCGGCTTTGGCGTGCTCCTGCGATTCACGGCCGTCCGCCGCGAACACAAGGTCGCCCTTGACGCAGCTTCAGTTCAGAACGTCTCCGCCTCGGTGTCTCGCGATCCGAGCCTGCAACGCTACCTCGAACCCGATAAACTCGTTCCCCTCAACGGCACCATCGCCGAGCTTGCCAGGGAGCACACCGCGGGTGATACCAGCGCAATCCAAAAGGCCCGTCACATCTACGATTACGTGCTCGCTACCATGCGCTATGACAAATCCGGCGAAGGCTGGGGCCGCGGCGACGCCGTCTGGGCGTGCACTTCGAAGCGTGGCAATTGCACCGATTTCCATTCTCTCTTCATAGGCATGATGCGTTCGTCCGGCATTCCCGCTCGTTTCGAAATCGGTTTCCCGCTGCCCGAAGGCAAGACCGAAGGTGACATCGCGGGCTACCATTGCTGGGCCGAATTCCATCTCCCCGGCGTCGGCTGGGTTCCGGTGGACGCTTCCGAAGCCTGGAAGAATCCCGCCAAGCGTGACTTCTTCTTCGGCGCGCACGACACCAATCGCATTTTCTTCACCTACGGCCGCGACATCCGTCTCTCGCCCGACCAGAAGGGCGATCCCCTGAATTATTTTATCTATCCCTACGCGGAGGCCAATGGCCAGCCGGTAAAGAATCTGCAAACACACTTTTCATTCCGCGACGTTTCGGCAGCACAGCTCGCCGCGGCAGGCCGCTGACTCGTTTCGAGTCTCATCCAGCCGCGCAATAGGAATGAGTGTATAGAAACACGTTCGTTCTAACTTGCTCCGTTGGCTCATTCGCACCCCTTCGCTACTTGGGATTGTCATTCCACTTTCGCAGGCGTATCTTGAAATTTGACCCAGCTCAGCTTTTATGAGGAGTCTTGACTATGTTGCACCGCATCCCATTGCGTCTTGCCCTGCCGGTCGTCCTGGCCGCAGCTCTGCTTCCCGCCGCTGCCTTTGCCCAATCGCAGGATACTCAGTCCGTTGCGGAAGCCGCTCGCCGCGCCCGCGCGCAGAAGAAGAACACCGAAAAACCGGCTAAAGTCATCACTGACGAAACTCTGGATGTAAAAAAGGGAGATGTGCAGAGCGCTACCGCTGTGCAACTCACAATGCCAGGTTCGCCGGAAACCCCGGCGCAGCCCGCCGCCGGCGCAGCAACCGCGCAGGGTGGCGCCTCCGGCGACCCCTCCTCCAACGTGCAAGGCTCCAAGATTCCTTCGGAAGACGACAAGGGGCGCGCGGCCTTAAAGGAGCGCGTCGCCTTAAAGGAGAAGATCAAGGATGCACAGAGTGATCTCGATCTTCTCCAGCGTGAATATCAGTTGGATCAGGACTCATTCTATTCCAGTCCCGACTATGCGAAGAACACCTCGGGAAAAGAGAAGCTGGACGCCATGAAGCAGCAAATCACCAATAAGCAGCAAGAACTCGACCAACTGAAGGCCCGCCTGGCCGCTCTGCCTGCGCCGCAGGAAGGCCCAGCGACGACGCCCAAGTCTTTGGCTTCGCGCCGCCTCGAAAATCCCTATCAT
>DATNLB010000336.1:0-5442 GCA_035603095.1 Candidatus Acidiferrales bacterium | reverse complement strand
CGCAGCGTCACCGGCCCATCCATCGGATGCACCATCGCCGCACCGGTCCGCCGCGACTCGATCAGGTTAGCCTTCAACGCGAAATACCACTTCGCCGGCCGGTCCGCATCATCAATCAGCATCAGCCGCGGATTGTGCTTCAATCCTTCCGCCTGCCGGATCATGGTTTCCTGGTCCTGGCGAAGAAAGATGTCGCCGAATATTCTGAAAATCGAAACGGGCAGGAAGAAAAGATTCCACGCCGCCACGAAATCGATTCGGCACAAATCCCGCTGCACCGGCGTCACTGTCGCGCGGCTGGAAAACCACAGCTTCCCGCTGCGATCCTCCTCCGTGCGGATATTCGGCAGCACGAAATCGATCGTCGTCGTTACCGGCTCCCCGGTGATTTTCTTGAGCAACTGGTACGGTGCGCTGTTCGTGCTCGGCGAATGCGGGCTCATCCGGAAACCGTTCGGAATCGGCTCGAATTGTTTGGCTTTCTCGTGAATGCTTCCGCGCTTTCGCCAGAACCACGACTGGTGCACGAACGGCCCATGCGCCGGGTCCATCAAGCCAATGATCCCGTGGTCGATGTGCGAAGGCAGCTCGCACGAAAGATGCGTGATCTTGTATTTGTCGCTGAAAACGGTAAGCCCCGGCGCCCCCGGAATCATCTCCGGCAATTTCGATCCCGGCGCATTCATGTAAACCCAAACGTAGCCGTCCCGCTCCTCGCAGGGATAGTGCCCCGCAAAAATCCGCTCCACTTTCAGTTTGTCCTGGCTCGAAAGCGAAGGAATCTCCACGCACTGCCCGCTGCAAGCATCAAACCGCCACCCGTGGTAGCAGCACTCCACCACCTTCCCGTCAAGCCGCCCGTACGACAGCGGTATCCCCCGGTGCGGGCAAGAATCCCGCATCGCAAACGCTTTCCCCTCGGAGGTTCTGCCAAGCACCAACGGCACTTCCAGCAGCATCGCCGTCACAAGTTTTTGCCCGGAAATCTCTGTGCTCCGCACCGCCGGATACCAGAAGTCCCACAAAAATCCCGCATCCGCCTGAGCCGCAGCCTCCTGCGCCACCTCGGCATCCATCCGCATCATCGTCCGTACCGCTTCGCTCATGGGCCTGTTCGCATCGTAGTATACCGCTTGCTGTCAAAGCAAAAGGCGCAATCGGCGGGTATAAGTTGTGAGCCAGCTTCCGATATACGACTTTCCAGGAGTTATAATTGTCTGATGATTCGGCTAACTCTCTGTTTGCTACTCTTGTGCACGATCTTTCCTCGAAGAGCATCTGCACAGGCGATGAGTAGTCATGGTCAAGAAAGGTGTGCCCCTACTCGCGACAGCCAGATACTGAGAATGCGGGAGAATGAGCTTCGCACGACTGGAGAAAAACTGCTTCAAGCATTTCGGGAGAGGGACACAAACACTTTCCTCGCACTCGTCCACCCCCGCTATTTCACTATGGGGGCGGAAGGCAAGAACTATACTCGAATCGAGCTCAGGAAATCTTTCCGTGTAAAGGACGAGATGTACTGTTACTTGTTTATTGGGAAAACCCGGGTAATCGGAACCTGCATCCCGCCCCGGTTTGCAGGAATTTGACTTCGGCGTTATTCTTAGTGGAGAGCATATTGATGTACGCCACGTTCTATTAGCTGACTCGCCCTTCGCTCCCGTTGCGGGAGCGCGCACTTCTCTGCAAACTTGAAACACTTTTTCATCCAATCTTTCTTTCTCTTTTCTGTACTAAGAACCTAGAACATAACGACTAAGAATCACTGAGGTTTTGCAATGGCTACACTAACGTTATCTGAAAAGCTGGACCAGCTGGGCACCCGCTACGACGAGCTCACGCAGGAACTTTCCTCGGCGGAAATCGTCTCGGACTCTTCGCGCTTCCAGAAAGTCGCCAAGCAGCAGTCCGAGCTTGGCGAAATCGTCGCCAAGCACCGCGAATTCAAACAAATTGAAAAAGACCTCGCCGGCGCGCACCAGATGTTTCTCGAAGCGGAAGATCCCGAGATGAAGCAGATGGCCCACGACGAGGAAAAGGAGCTCATCGCGCGCAAGGAAACTGTGGAGCGCGAACTAAAACTCCTGCTCCTCCCGAAAGATCCACTCGACGACAAGAGCGTCATTGTGGAAATCCGCGCAGGCACCGGCGGTGACGAAGCCGCTCTCTTTGCCGCCGAACTCTTTCGCATGTATTCTCGCTACGCCGAAACGCAGGGCTGGAAAGTCGAAATCCTCGAAAGCTCTCCGTCTTCGATCGGCGGCCTCAAGGAAGTTGTCGCCGCGATTCAAGGGCAGAGAGTTTATTCCAAACTGAAATACGAAAGCGGCGTGCATCGCGTCCAGCGCGTTCCCGCCACGGAGACACAAGGTCGAATTCATACTTCCGCCGCAACCGTCGCGGTTCTCCCCGAAGCCGACGAAATCGATATCAAGATCGAAGCGAAAGATTTGCGTGTCGACACCTTCTGCTCTTCCGGCCCCGGCGGCCAGTCCGTCAACACCACTTATTCCGCCGTCCGCATCACGCACATCCCCAGCGGACTGGTCGTTTCCCAACAGGACGAAAAATCACAAATCAAAAACCGTGCGAAAGCCATGCGCGTTCTTCGCGCGCGCCTCTACGAGCAGGAGCAGGAGAAGCGCCAAGCCGCCCTCTCCGCCGAACGCCGCGGTCAAATCAAAACCGGTGACCGCTCCGAAAAAATCCGCACCTACAATTTCCCGCAGAACCGCGTAACCGATCACCGCATCGGCCTGACGCTCCACCAGCTAACCGAGGTGATGGAAGGAAAGCTCGCCCCGCTCGTCGACGCCCTCGTCGAATACTATGAATCGGAGCGGCTCCAGCAGGAACTCGCCACCGCGTGATGTCGTACGACTCATTGAATTCGCGCGCCGTGCAGAATTCCTTCTTTTTTCTGCCGCTTTTACTTCTCTGTGAACTCTGTGCTCTCTGTGTTAATTCTTTCAACTCTTTCTAACCGTATCGTGCCTCAATGAGTGCCAGCGAATCGCAGATCGACGTCCGCACCGCACTGAAGCAAGGGCTCGCCCAACTGCGCGAAGCGCACATTCCTTCCTACACGCTCGCCGCGGAACTCCTGCTTCTCCACGTCCTCGGCCGCGACCGCACTTGGCTCTACGCGCATCCCGAAGAACCGGTCTCTGGCGCCGACGCCGACCGCTTCTTCGCGCTGATTGCCCGCCGCGCGAATGGCGAACCGACGCAGCATCTCACCGGCAAACAGGAATTCTGGGGCCTCGAGTTTGAAGTAAGTCCCCACGTCCTGATCCCCCGCCCCGAAACCGAGCACGTCATCGAGGTCGCCCTCGACCGGCTCGCCGTCCGCGAACTCCGCGCCGGCCGCAAACAAACTCTCACCGGCGAAGGCCTGCAAATCGCCGATATCGGCACCGGCTCCGGCTGCATTGCCATAGCGCTTGCAAAGGACTTGCCAGGCGCAACGATTTACGCCACCGATATTTCGAGCCCTGCTCTCGCCGTCGCCTGCCGCAACGCCGCTCGCCATTCCGTCTCCGCCCAAATCCATTTCATCGAATCCAACCTGCTCGACCACGTCTCCCTTGTAGGGGCGCAGTATGCCGCGCCCTTGCTTGGCACCGACTCATCCTCAACTCCCCGCCAACCGCCAGTCACGAGTCCCCAGTCACCTCTCTTCGATCTCATCGCCAGCAACCCTCCCTACATTGGCCGCCTCGAAGCCGCAACCCTCATGCGCGAAGTCCGCGATCACGAACCGGAAATCGCTCTCTACGGCGGCGAGGAAGGCTACGAACTCTACGCCGATCTCATCGCCCAAGCCGCCGCGCATCTCAAGCCTGGCGGGATCCTGGTCCTCGAACTCGGCCACAACAGCCTCCCCGCCGTCCAGCCGCTCCTCGACACTCCCGCCTGGACAAATGTAGGCGTAACGAACGACCTCGCCGGAATCCCACGCGTCCTCGCCGCAGAACGGTTGTAGCGGACTCTCAAGCGGAAGGGTTGAGGCCTGCAAATGTACAGCGTAGGCTAGGAGGCATGCCGGACCTCGCGCGATTCCGAGCCAAGCACGGCCCACTCGAGGATCAATCGTCTCTCGCGCAATCCTCCATCCTGCACGTAGATATGGACGCGTTCTTCGTGTCCGTGGAATTGCTGGATCGGCCGGAACTGCGCGGCAAGCCCGTCGTCGTGGGAGGGCGGCCGGATCAGCGCGGCGTCGTTTCCGCAGCGAGTTATGAAGCTCGCAAGTACGGGATTCACTCGGCGATGCCGCTGCGTACGGCCGGACGTCTCTGCCCTCACGCGATCTTTTTGGATGGGCACCACGAAAAATATGGGGAGTGGAGCGACCGCGTCGCGGGTATTCTCGCGAAATTCTCTCCAATCGTCGAAATGGTCTCGATCGACGAAGCCTACCTCGATCTCGCAGGCACCAAGCGACTACACGGCCCGCCGCTCGCGGCAGCCGACAAATTGCTTCGAACGATCACGCGCAATACTGCTCTCCCCTGCTCAGGCGGCCTCGCCACGACACGGCTCGTCGCGAAAGTTGCGTCGGACCAGGCCAAGCCACGCGGCCTCGTCTGGGTCCCTGCGGGCAGCGAACAGCGATTTCTTGCGACGCTGCCAGTGAGAAAAATTCCGGGCATCGGCGAAGTCACGGAGCGCGCGCTGCGCGCCCTCGGCATCGAAACCGTCGAGCAGATCGCGGCCATGCCGCAGGAAAAACTGGAAAGCATTTTCGGCCAGTGGGGCACGGCACTCTATCGCAAGTCGCGCGGCGGCGATTCCTACGAATTCGTCATCGATGCGGAGCCGAAATCCATCTCGCACAATCACACGTTCGGAGAAGACACCGACGACGTGCACGTTCTATCCGCGATGCTCAGCCATCTTTCGCAGAAAGCCTGCAAGCGGCTCCGCGAAGCGGGCCTCGCCACGCGAACGCTGACGCTGACGATTCGCTACGCCGGATTCGAAACGCATACGCGCTCCAAAACGCTCAAGGAGCCCACGCGGCTCGATTCCGACATTTTTGCCGTGTTTCAAGAACTCTTTCGCGCCCATCGAGACGTGAAAAGAAAAGTCCGCTTGCTCGGAGTGAGCCTCAGCGGCCTTACTCACGGCGGTCAGCAACTTGATTTGCTCGACGCCGAGCGCCGCGCGAAACTGGAAAAACTGACCAGCGCAACGGACCGTCTCCGCGACCGTTTTGGTTTCGGCAAAGTGCAATTCGGTGGCTCGCTTCGCCGCGATGAACCGGGACATGATCGCGACGATTCGTAACTTCCAGCGAGACTTCGGTCGAATGTCCTATACTCTATCTTCCTTGAGCGATCATCCATGAGCGCGCCTCCAACTCCCGGTGTCTCCTCCTCACCCCCTCCGCTCCATGCGCTGGGTCGCGTGCGCCAATTCTGGCAGCGCGTCAGC
>DATNLB010000596.1:0-5078 GCA_035603095.1 Candidatus Acidiferrales bacterium | reverse complement strand
CGTCGGCCGATATGAAATTACGGCGTCCAAGACAGGGTTTCGCGCGGACGCACGGACCGCGGTAACTCTGGTCGTGGGTCAACGTCAGGAGTTGAACCTCACTCTCCATATCGAGGACGTGCATCAGAGCGTGGAGGTCCCTGCGTATTCCGGAATCATTGCCGTTACCACGGAGGACATTTCCGGCTTGGTCGGAGAACGCCAGGTGAAAGACCTGCCGCTGAACGGCCGCAGTTACGATCAACTGCTCACCCTGAATCCTGGCATCGTCAACTACACCTCGCAACGCTCCGGCAGCATTGGAACCTCCAACTCTGTTCTCGGCAACATGTTTGCCGTCTCGGGCCACCGCCCGCAAGAAAATCTCTTTCTTCTTAATGATGTCGAATTCACGGGAGCTTCGGAGATCAACAACACGCCGGGAGGGGCTAGTGGGCAATTGCTGGGCGTGGACGCGGTCCGGGAATTTGCAGTCGTGAAGGACACGTATGGCGCCGAGTATGGAAAGCGCCCCGGAGCGCAGGTCAGCATCGTCACGTCCAGCGGCACCAACCAGCTCCACGGCAGCGCTTACGAGTTTCTACGCAACAGCGCGCTGGACGCGAGAAATTATTTCGATCAGGGAGCCATTCCGCAATTTCAGCGCAATGTATTCGGCGGTTCCCTCGGCGGACCTATAGTCAGGGCCAAGACGTTCCTCTTCGGAAACTATGAAGGCTTCCGGCAGCACCTGGGACTAAGCGGTGTGACCTTGGTTCCGGACAACAACGCGCGCGCGGGGCTCCTGCCGTGCAGCGCCGTCACTCCCGCGCCTAACTCGTGCCCGGCTTCCGGCCTGGTAAACGTCGGCGTAGCCGCAAGCGCCACGCCGCTGCTCAATCTATGGCCGGTAGCGAACGGTCCCGATCTCGGACAGGGGATTGCCGAAGCCTTCAGTCATCCTCTGCAAATTGTCAATGAGGACTTCGGCACCGCGCGCCTCGACCATATTTTCTCAGACAGGGATTCGTTGGCCGCCGTTTACACCGTGGATGACAGCGCGGCGAACACTCCAGCCGCCAATCCCCTCAGTTCAGCCCTGGTGTCTCTGCGGGAACAGGTAGTCAGCTGGAGTGAAACGCACCTGGTATCCTCTGCCGTCGTCAATCAAGCTACCTTTGGCTTTTCGCGCGGGGCGTTCTATTTCACTGGACAAGCATCCGTCAATTTGCCTGGATTTGTACAAGGCCGCCCTATCGGTGCAGTCGTCGTTGGCGGCGGAACAACCCTCAATGGGGCGTCTCAGATCTCCGCGGCGGGAACAAATGCGGGCAGCAACTTGTCGGCGGTGCGTAATCTGTTCACTGGGCAGGACCGCGTCACGGCAACCCACGGCATCCATACAGCCGAATTCGGCGTGTGGGTCCAGCGGGTCCAGGCCAACGACGCACTCGCACAAAATCAATATGGGCAAGCGTCATTTTCGACTCTGCAAGGTTTCCTGCGCGGCGCGGTCTCCACGTTTACGGTCGCCCCGGTCGCAACCCCGCTTGGCTGGCGTTCTCTTGAAGGAGCCCTGTTTGCTCAAGACGCTCTCAAGCTGACACCGAACTTCGAACTGCGGATCGGTTTCCGCGGTGAATTCACTAGCGGCTGGAATGAGAGTCGTGGCCGCGCTTCGAATTATGTGTTCGATTCGAATGGAGTGATCGTAACCAACCCTGTCGTTGGCAATTCTGCCTTGGCCGTTAACAATGCGAAATTTCTGCCCGCGCCGCGTGTCGGAATTGCCTGGTCCCCTTTCTCGTCGAAGGCCACCGTGATTCGCGCAGGCTTCGGGCTGTACTACGCACTGAACGACAATCTCAGTTATCGCCTCGACCAGAACGGCCCGTTCAACACTGTCTTTGCCCTCAAGAACCTCCCGCTTTCGAGCATCGACATTGTTCCCGGCGCTCCGGTCCCCGCTGGCGCGAAGATTTCTCCCAGCGGTGTACAGCCGGATCTCAAGACCCCAACCGTGGAATCGTACTCTTTGAAGATCGAACAGCAGGTCACCCCGAGCACCTCGTTCGCAGTCGGCTACGTCGGGTCGCACGGTTATCACGGGTTGCTGTCGATTGATGCCAACGTTCCGGTCCCGGCGATCTGCCCAGCGTCACCCTGCCCGACGAACCTCGCTCGGGGCATTACCTACAATCCCCCAAACGCTCCTTTGGCCAACCCGAAGGTCGGAAATACGACGAGTTGGTTCTCCGAAGGCATCAGTTCTTACAACGGTCTCGAGGTGGATGTGAACCACCGCCTGAGTCATGGCCTGCAATTCCGCGGTGTCTATACCTTCTCGAAAAGTCTCGATGACGGCGACAACATGAATACCAGCATCGCCACGAATTCTCCCGCGTTCACCATGAATCCGCTCCAGCCCAAATGGGACTACGGTCGCGCATCTTTCGACATCCGGCACGTTGCAGTCATTAACGCCATCTATGACCTACCATTTGGGAGAAACAAAGCGGCCGGCATCAACCCGTTCTTGAACAGACTGACCGAAGGCTGGCAAGTCAGCGGAATCGAGACGCTACAGACCGGATTGCCTTTCACGCCGCAGATGAGCTTCAACCCCGCCAACGATGGAGACAGCCGCAACCCGATCCGGCCGTCATGGAATCCGGCCTTTACAGGGCGGCTAGTTCTCGGTGGACCGAACCGATACTTCGATCCAAACGCGTTCGTTACGCCTCCCAATGGGACCTACGGCAACGTGGGACGCAACACATTGCAAGGACCTGGATTGGCCGAGTTGGATCTGGCGATCGCGAAAAGACTCTCGCTGTCGGAGCGCTTCAGCGCGCAATTCCGAGCGGATTTCTTTAACGTGCTCAACCGCACAAACTTCAATACGCCAAACACAATTGTATTTACCTCGGCGGCCGGCGGACCATCTCCCACAGCCGGCGTCATCACTGCAACTTCCACGAGCTCCCGGCAAATCCAGTTGGGATTGAAGCTGCTCTGGTAACAAGAATAACGAAAGTGGGACGGCAGCATGCGAAAGCTATTTCTTCCTCGAACGCCTTCACAGCTCGCCTGCAGTATAGACAACCATCGACGGTAGACATGTCTCCAGGCATCTCAAAACGCGGCGCGATTTGGGCCACTCATTTTTGCGGGTCTAGAATCTGCACATGGTGGTGGTCGAGCAAATCTCCCGTCGCATGGTCTACCTGGGCGACGGCCACCTGGAAATTTACCTGTGCCTGAATGAGGTTCAGCTCGGCCTGGGCCAGCACGATCTGCGAATCAAGAACAAAAAAAACCGTCTCCGCTCCCAATTCGTACTTGCGTTCATCGGCACGAAGTGACTTCTGCGCGAGGTCCAGCGCGACTTTTGAGGCTTCCATGGAAAGCTTGGCCTGTTCGAGTGCATGGACTGCGTTGGTGACCTCGAGAGTGATGTTCTGATTGGTCTGGCGTTCTCTATATTGATCGCGACGGCGGCTCGCATCGGCATCCGCGAGGTTGGCTTCCGCGCTGTGATTCTTTACGGGGAGGCTCAGAGAAAGAGCAGCGCCGTAAGCCGGGTAAGTAAAATGAAAAGTCTGGCTCAGGGTATCGCCAAGGCCGGTCTTACCAATTAGCTGGGGAGGATTAGCCGTGTTGAATTGGTTGCCGGCGACGCCATTGCCCAGGTAAAAGCCGGAGAGTTCGAGGTCAGGTTTTAGGCTGTTGTGAGCGAGACGAACGATCAGCTCATCGCTGGCCAACTGCTGATGCGCAGCTTCAAATTCGGGACGGTTGGCGAGGGCGCGAGCGAGCGCTGTGGCAATATCCGTGTTGGGCAGGTCACCGAGGGGCTCGGGCTGGTCAATCAGTTCGAGGTCGAGAACACGGATGGAAGGATCCAGGTCGGCGCCAACGATCTGGCGGAATTGATCTTCGGCTTGTTTGAGAGCGTATTCCGCCTGGATAACGCCAACGCGGCGTGAGGCGACCTGGGATTCCGAGCGGTAAATATCGAGTGGCGGCAGCGCGCCGAGGCCGAGCGCCTTCTTATCGTGGTCGTAGCTCTTCTGCGCCTCTTCGAGAGACTTGCGCTGCACGACCAGGGATTCACGGGCAAGGACGACATTCCAATAATTCCCGACAGTTCGAAGGATGATGTCATTTACTTCGCCCTGAAAGGAAGCACGAGCCTGCTTCAGGTTTCGCTGCGCAATGAAGATGGGCGCACGATTGGGAAAGAGGCCGAAGTTGCGAAGGAGAGGCTGGGTGACACTGAATTGAAGATCGGTCGCAATCGAGGGATTGAGAGTACTCAGAATGCTGTTGGTCGACAATTTGCTGGCGCTGAAGGAGCTTTGGAAGTTCGTGCCGGTCTCAAACGTTTTTGCGAAACCAAATGCCGTTGTTTGGGACAACGTCTCAAGAATCGGCGCTCCTTGCGTTTGTGCGATGGTTGGCGACTTGGTCCGGTTGTCGGCAAAACTGGATGTTACCAACGGATCGAATGGCCCGTGGGCGCGATGCAGGCTGTTCTGCGCGAACTCAATCTGGGCGCGGTCGAGCCGGATGTCGGTGTTATTCGAAAGAGCCAGGCGGATGGTGTCGTCGAGAGAGAGAACGAGCTTCCCGTTGGCGACGTGATCCTGGAGGCCCTGCGGCTGTGTGAGCAGAGGGGCCGGCTTTTGGCGCGTGCCGATGCCTAGCAGCCTCTCAAGACGCGGGGCTTCTTGCGCCTGCGCGGGAACACGCGGAATCGCTGCAAAGAAAACCGTCACAACAAGAAGACGCACCACTCTCATCACTCACCCCCAAAGGATTTTCCGGCGCCCATCTGAACTATTCGTAACGAATGGCCTCGACTGGATCGAGTCGCGCCGCTTTGACCGCTGGATAAATGCCAAAAATCAAACCAACTGAAATGGAAACCACGAATGCCAGAAGGATGGAGCTGATGGTCACGATGGTGGACCATCCGGCCAGCCACGCGATGAGTTGAGACATGGCGAACCCGAGGACCACACCCACAAGCCCCCCGGCGAAAGAGATCAGCACCGCTTCGATGATAAATTGGCGGATGATGTCCCAGCGCCGCG
>DATNLB010000478.1:0-2391 GCA_035603095.1 Candidatus Acidiferrales bacterium | reverse complement strand
CTTGATTCTTGCCGCGTCGTTGTCAGCTCACCGGTCGGGACGTAGCGCAGCCTGGTAGCGCGCACGCTTGGGGTGCGTGAGGTCGCGAGTTCAAATCTCGCCGTCCCGACCATTTTTCTCTATGCGTGCAAAGTTCTGTCGACCCGCCGCAATTGATGAGATTGAATTACTCAAAGCTTTTCAAGCTTCTCGACGGCTACGCAACGAGATATCACAAGTGCTTTGTTGCTGAACTGTCATTCGACGAGGATAAGGGCGAATACACGGTGTGTTTTCGGCCTTTAGGTGGATCTCCACAATCGCCAGACCGATACGCTTGTCGATACCTTACGATCGGCTTTGGTGAAGCAAGGGAAATGCTTCGCGCAGGTCTATTGACAGTCTCGGTTGCCAATACGCTCGAGGAAGAACTGCAACCATTAAGCCTGATGGAATAAACGAATCTGCGCTACTTACTGAAGAACGTGAACGATGCCGAACATACTTTTGACGAATGATGATGGATATCAGGCGGAGGGGCTGCGGGCGCTGGCAGCGGCGTTGGAGGGATTTGCCACGGTGAGCATTGTTGCGCCGAGCCGAGAGCAGAGCGGGGCGGCGCAGTCGCTGACGCTGCGGCAGCCGATCGTTTGCAACCGGATCGGGGAGCGGGAATGGGCCATCGACGGGACGCCGGCGGATTGCGTGATCGTGGCGCTGCACAAACTTTTGCCGGAAAAGCCGGACATGGTGATTTCCGGAATCAATCACGGCGCGAATCTCGGGGAAAATGTCTATTACTCGGGCACCGTGGGCGCGGCGCGCGAGGGCGCGCTGCATCACATTCCATCCGTAGCAATGTCACTGTGCTCGAAAAAAACGGAAGTGAAATTTGAAAATTCGGCGCGCGTGGCGCGGGCTGCCGCGGAATTGATTTTGAAAGAAGGATTGCCGGATCAAGTATTGCTCAACGTAAATATGCCGGAGCCGTGGAACGGCGCCGTGAAATTCACGAGGCAATCGCAAAAGATTACGCGCAACCAGCTCAGCGAAGGAAAAGATCCGCGCGGACGGAGTTATTTTTGGCTGTTTGAGCAGAGAATCGACAAGGACGTGGAGCCGGACACGGATTACGCGGCGATTTTTTCCGGCGCCGTCTCCATCACTCCGCTGCACCTCGACCCCACGCATGCAGAATCGCTCAACCACCTCTCGCACTGGGCCAAGCCGATCGAAGCCGCGTTTGGCCGCTAGCGATTTGGAGTGCGGGAGCTTGCTCCCGCTTTTCTTTCCGCCAAGGGGCACGTTACTTCCGCATTTTTCTCGCACGAGGAGAAATACAGCGCATCCGCAACCAATTCACCGAGACTGCAAGAAAAGCGGCGGCAAGCCGCCGCACTCCAAAGCTAGTTGGCTTTGGCCGCGGATGGAGCGACGAGCGGGACGTTGTTTTTTTGCATGGTGTCGTTGAACGCGGGAACATCTTTCGCAAGGACGCCGCGCCACTTGGCTAGCTGCGTTTCAAGCTGCTGATCGAGTTCGGCGTAAACGCCGAGTTCGGCTTCGGTGGGCTGGGCGTCGGCGCTATCGACGGCATTTTGCAGATAGCCTAATTTGCTGTTGAGCTTTGTCGGGTAGTTGAGTTCGTCCTCGCTGGCCTTCGAATTTACCTGGATCAGTTCTTCTTCGATGGCGCTGATTTTCTTGCGCAGATCGGTGGAAGCCGTGAGTATCGGCTTTGCCGGTTCGTTTGCACCGAGGCGCTTTTCGAGCGCTTGCAACTGGCTGCGCAGGTCACGGATGGCCAAGATGGCCTTGTTCATTTCGTCCTGGCGGTCGCACATTTTGAGCAGCAGATCGAACTGCTTGCGCAGGTCCTCGGCGGAGGTTTTGACGCGAGGATCCATGATCACGCCGAGAGGAGCAATGAAATTTTTCGCTCCGACGGTCAAGCGCACTTGATAGTTGCCGGGAAGAACGAGCGGGCCGCTGGGTTCGCCTTCGTCATATACGGCGGCGGGAATCTTCTTGGGAGATTCGTACCGCAAATCCCAGGTGAATTGATTCAATCCAGCCTTCGCGGGGATGTGCTCCTCTGCTTCATCTCTTTCCCACTCGTCGGAGCCACCTTCTTTTTTCTTTTCTTCGCTGGTGAAAGCGCGGATGACTTTTCCCTGGGCATCCAGCAACTCCAGCTTGACGGGATCTTTGGGCTCTTCCTTCAAATAGTAGTAGAGCGCCGCGCCGTCGGGCGGATTTTCTCCGATGGCGTAGCGGCGGCGTTTGGTGTGCCCCATGCGCGTGCGAATTGCGGCACGAGACGTGAACAGGTGCGCTTCTTCGCCGGCGATTGAGGCGTTCGCCTGGCGCAGCGGGCTGATGTCATCGAGCACCCAGAATGCGCGGCCGTGA
>DATNLB010000027.1:0-4286 GCA_035603095.1 Candidatus Acidiferrales bacterium | reverse complement strand
AGTGGACTTCCTCTGCCGCGATTCCATTCTGGCCGCGCCGCTGGTGCTCGATCTCGTCCTATTCCTGGACCTGGCGCAGCGCTCGGGGATGCGCGGCATCCAGGAGTGGCTCAGTTTCTACTTCAAGTCGCCGATGACCGCGCCGGGGCTGTACCCCGAGCACGATCTCTTTATTCAGTCCATGAAGCTAAAGAACACGCTTCGCTGGATGAAAGGTGAGGATCTCATCACGCACCTCGGCCAGGAGTATTACGACTGAAAAGTGATCAGTATTCAGTTTTCAGTTGGAAGGATTGGGTGGCGTGGGCTGCAAGGGCGCAACGGTGCTGCGCCCCAGAAGCGCACACTTTTGAGTGACGAAGTTGGTTAGGCACCGTGGGCAGCGGCGGATTTCGCCTCGACGGCGTCCAGCACACGCGAAGAGTAGACCAGAGCGACGCCCGCGTTCATCGCGACTGCGACGCCGAGCGCTTCGCTGATTTCTTCCTTTGTGGCGCCGGCTTTCAGCGCCGCGTCGGTGTGCACAACGATGCAGCCGTCGCAGCGGGTTGTCACGGCTACGGCCAGCGAAATGAGCTGCCGCGTTTTTTCGCCGAGCTTGCTAGCCTTGGAATTGGCGGCGCTGAGCGTTTGATAGCCGCGAACCGTGTCTGGCGAAACCTTCATCAGGTCTCCGATGCGGGCGCCGACTTCCTTATGGTATTGATTCCAGTCCATCATCATCGCAATTTCTCCTCTCGTGTGATTCCAAAATCGAACGCGATTATACTCTCTGCCTCCATGAGTGTGTTATCTTCTCCAATTCACCCGAGCCCGCCGCGTTGTACGGCGGTTGTTGCGGCGCGGCGGCGCAACCCTTTCTTCGAGCGCCAGTTGAGCAGTCGAACTTATCCAAGGAGCCGTATTCATGAAGAGTTCGTATAACGGAAAGACTGTCCCCTCCGAAGGCAAGCCCATCGGTTACAGCGGGGGTGAGCTGCAAGTGCCGGACACGCCGGTTATTCCGTTCATCGAAGGAGATGGAACGGGGCGCGACATCTGGAAAGCGTCAAGGCGAGTGTTCGACGCGGCGGTGGGGCAGGCGTATGGCGGGAAGCGGCGGGTGGCGTGGTTCGAAGTCTTCGCCGGGGAGAAGGCCTTCAACGCCTTCAAGGAGTGGCTGCCGGGCGATACCGTCGACGCCATCCGGGATTTCCGCGTGGCCATCAAGGGGCCGCTGACGACTCCCGTGGGCGGAGGTATTCGCTCGTTGAACGTGGCGTTGCGGCAGATCTTGGATCTGTATTCCTGCGAGCGGCCGGTCCGTTATTTTACGGGCGTGCCTTCTCCGGTGCGCGAGCCGGAAAAAATGAATGTATTCATCTTCCGGGAGAATACCGAAGATGTCTACATCGGGATCGAATGGAAATCCGGCTCGCCGGAAGCGAAGAAGCTGCTTGAATTCTTGAATAACGAGATGTTGAAGGATGGGAAAAAGCAGATTCGCTGGGACTCCGGCGTGGGCATCAAGCCGATTTCCCCGACGGGAACGAAGCGGCTGGTGCGGCGGGCCATCAGGTACGCGCTGGGGAACAAGCGCAAGAGCGTGACGCTGGTGCACAAGGGCAACATCCAAAAGTTCACGGAGGGCGCGTTCCGCGATTGGGGCTATGACCTGGCGCGCGAAGAGTTCCGCGCGCAAACGATCACCGAACGCGAGAGCTGGATTATCGACAACCTCGACAAGAATGCGGCGCTCACCCTGGAGCAGAACGCGGCGCTGATTGAGCCGGGACTCGAGCAGGCCACGGACGCGTTCAAGAAAACGGTCTACGGAGAAGTGAAGCAGACGCTCGACGCGATTTACGCCACTCACGGCAAGGGGAAGTGGAAACAGAAGCTGATGATCAACGACCGCATCGCGGATTCCGTGTTTCAGCAGGTGCTGTTGCGGCCGGACGAATACAGCGTGCTGGCGACTTCCAATTTGAATGGAGATTATTTGTCGGATGCCTGCGCGGCGCAGGTGGGCGGGCTAGGCATGGCGCCGGGATCGAATATCGGCGACGGATTCGGCGTTTTCGAAGCGACGCACGGCACCGCGCCGAAATATGCGGACAAGGACGTGATCAATCCAAGCTCGGTGATGCTCTCCGGCGCGATGATGTTTGAGTTCCTGGGATGGAAGGAAGCGGGGACGCTGATCGAGGATGGCATCGCGCGTACCATTCAGCAGAAGCGCGTGACGTACGATCTCGAGCGGCTCATGCCTGGCGCGACGAAGGTCGGCACTTCGGCGTTTGCGTCAGCAATTATTGAGAATATGAAGGAAGCCGCTGTGGCTCGCTAGTCAAAAAAAATATTCGGACGGAGAGACGCAGGGACCGCAGAGGATTCTGAGAGAAGTATTTATTGGAGACAAGGAGTGGCATGAGCAGAAAAAAGGTAACGGTGGTGGGAGGCGGTTTTGTAGGGTCGACCACGGCGCAGCGAATTGTCGATCTGGAGCTGGCCGACGTGGTGCTAACTGATATTTTGGACGGACCGCCCGCAGGCAAAGCGCTGGACATGATGGAGTCCGGGCCGATCACGCGGACGGATTCGCGTGCCACGGGCATTTCCACGGCGACCGGCGATTATTCCGCGACGTCGGGAAGCGACGTGGTCGTGATCACCGCAGGGTTTCCGCGCAAGCCGGGAATGAGCCGCGACGATTTGCTGAAGGCCAACTACGACGTGGTGAAGGCCGTCGTCGAGCAGATCGTGAAACATTCGCCGAATTGCATCATCATCGTCGTGACGAATCCGCTGGATGCCATGGCGCAGGCGGCGCTCAAGGTCAGCGGTTTCCCGAAAAATCGCGTGCTCGGCATGGCGGGAGTGCTGGATTCAGCGCGCATGAGCACATTTGTCGCAATGGAATGCAAGGTCAGCGTGGAAAACGTGCACTCCTTTGTGCTCGGTGGTCATGGTGATGACATGGTGCCGCTGCCGCGGTATTCCACGGTTGCGGGAATTCCCCTCCCCGATCTTTTGCCGAAAGAACGCATCGACGCGATTGTGGAGCGCACGCGCAAAGGCGGCGCTGAAATTGTGAATTTGTTGAAGACCGGCTCGGCTTACTATGCCCCGTCCGCCGCTGCTGTGGAAATGGTAGAAGCGATTCTCAAGGACAAAAAGAAAATTCTGCCCTGCGCCGTGTACCTCGACGGAGAGTACGGGATCAAAGGACTGTTCGTCGGCGTGCCCGTAAAACTTGGCGCCAAGGGCGTTGAAGAGATCATTCAGATCAAGCTGACCGCGGAAGAAAACGCAGCGTTGCAAAAGTCGTCTGCGTCAGTGCGGGAGCTAGTGACGGTGCTCGGACTGTAAATAACCGACCGTCGACAATTTTCTTACCAACCGAAGATTTTCCCAGCCCCGTACACCAGAGCCAGCGTGAAGCCCGCAATCACCACTTCGCCGATCGCTCCGACAGCGAAGGGACGCAAGCCCTGCTTGCGCATCTCGCTGAAATTGGTGCGCAGGCCAACGCCCGCGAAGGTGAGCAGAAACGCCCAGCGCGAAAGATTGGCGAGCGCTCCGACCTGCTCCTTGTTGAAGAAGTGATAGGTGGCGAGGACCGAGATCAGCAGGAAGCCGAGGACGAACTTCGGGAATTTTTGCCATAGGAATGCTGCCTTGTTCCCAACGACTTGCGCTTGTCCTTTGCCGGCCCAGTAGATGGCGTAAGCAAGGACGACGAATCCGATCATAGCGTTGCGCGTGGACTTGACGAGCACCGCAAGTTTTCCCGCGGCGTCCGAATATAGCGCTCCCGCGGCGGTAGCTTCCGCAGTATTGTCTACTCCCAGACCGGCCCACAATCCGTACGCGCGGTCGCTCAGATGAAGCGCATGACCGATCAGCGGAAACGTAAAAAGGGCCAGCGCGCCGAGAGCTAGAATTGCCGCGATGGAGAAGGAAGAATCTTCGTCGTCGGCTTCAATGGCCCCCTTTGTGGCGATGATGGCGCTCACGCCGCAGACGGCCGAGCCGACGGCAAGAAGCGTCGTGAGTTTGGGCTTGAGCTTGAACAGGCGGCCGAGAAACGTCATGAACGCGAGAGAACCGACAATTTCAATAGCCACGAGAATGAGACTGACTCCGCCGAGCTTGAGAATGTCTCCGAGAAGAAAGCGCGCGCCGAGCAGGACGATCCCGGCCTTCAGCCAGAATTCGTAGGTGGCGACACCCGTGCGGAAAATTGCCGGAACGCCCACGGTGTTGGAGATCGCCAGGCCAAGCACAATGGCCCAAAGGACGTA
>DATNLB010000672.1:0-2020 GCA_035603095.1 Candidatus Acidiferrales bacterium | reverse complement strand
GGAAGGTCAGTGCGATTTCATCCGCCTGCACCAGTTCAAGCGCTGCAAACCACCGCTGGAACGCATCGGCGCTGAGATGCAGCCTGATTCCGCTCGCTATTTCCCGCCAAATCTCATTGTAAGTCTCTTGCATAGGTGCTTCTATTCACACTCCTCCGTGGCGAGACGTAACATTTTCCATCCTTTTCGCCCGGCGCAAACCGGAGGACCGATAGAAGAAGAGGAGCACACCACTCCTCGACCACTTACGGCAAAACGACTCCAAGCCGTTCCTGTCGAGGTATCTACAACGTCAACTCAACCGGGGAGTTCCCCGACAGGACCGATCAGCAACTTAGCGGCGATGAAATAACATCCTCCGTTAGATCGATCAATGAGCTTGCTCAACATAGTTATTCACATGTTATTCGCATCTACCGGCCTTCTTTCCGTCGAGCGGGGAATGGAGGATAAAATCAGCTCGTGGTGTCAGCAAGAACAAAGTTCTAATGAGCAGATAAATAAATTTCCTGCCTCTCGCAGGTTGTGCTTGACGTCCATTCATCTAGTATTACTTTGTTAAGTATTTTCTTGCCAACTGGCTGCGGTTTTTGCAATATCGCGGGACATGGAGTGGAATGCCAGGCTGTGGCGGCAAAGTATTGAGCGCTTCAAAGCCTTTATGATCCCGCTAGCCGCGCCGCTGGGGCGCAGCGAACGACGCACGGCTGCCACCAATTACGTGCAGGGCCTGCTTATGCCTGGTCAACGTAAGTCAATCGAACCGATGGCGGCAAGACTGGGTATCGAGGCGCAACGGCTCCAGCAATTCATCGCCGATAGTCCTTGGGACGAGACCGAACTGTGGCGAGTAATTCGCCGAGAAGTGGTGCCGCACTTGGAACCCATTGAGGCCTGGATTGTCGACGAAACCGGCTGGCTCAAACAGGGCAAGAATTCGGTAGGAGTCGCTCATCAATATTGCGGGGCTGTCGGTAAGCAGGCCAATTGTCAGGTAAGCGTTGAACTGGTAGTCAGTGACGGTTTCGTGGCAGCGCCGGTGGGCGGTCGACTATACTTACCGCAAAGCTGGATTGATGATCCCCAACGCTGCGCTAAGGCCGGGGTGCCTCCCGATGTGGGATTTGCCACCAAAAATGAAATCGCCCTAACTTTGATCGAACAGGCGCTTGCCGATCAAGTCGTCCCTGCTCCAGTGCTGGGCGACGCGGCCTATGGCAACAGCTTTGCGTTCCGCGCACACCTGCGCGAACTCAACTTGGAGTTTTTCTTGCAGGTGACCCCCGAGGAACACAAAGCCTGGATCCAAGAGGTGCCCACGACCCTCAAAGGCAAATACCGCATCGTGGACCAAGAGACCTCCCAGAACGCACGCAACCTTCTTGAAATTGCGGCTTCTCTACCGGCAGAGGCATGGAGGCATTGTTGGTGGAAAGCCGCTACGGGAGCAAGACAACACACCCGTATAGCTTGGCAAGAGGTTTTTCTTGCGCGCGGACTTAAGGAACCACAGGGCCAGCTGGAGAAGCTTTGGTTGGTGGTCGATTGGCCCAAGGGAGCCACAGAGCCTTACCATTGTTACCTGGCGCACTTCCATCGCGAGCCTTCCAAAGCGCTTTGCTTAAAGCTTAGCCGTTCCCGATGGCACGTGGAACAATATTTCCAACGATCCAAAGATGACCTGGGATTAGATCATTACGAGGGTCGCTCTTGGCGGGGCTTTCATCACCATCTTGTGATGAGCGCCATCGCCTACCTATTCATCCTGACAACCTACCTTGCGGCAAAAAAAAACTTCTGGTCTGACGTTGGAGAAGATCCTGGAAGCGATCCGGCCGTGGCTACTGAGATCGACCGGACGCTGTCCCTATTGCCGTTCGACATTCCCGGAGAAGATCGATGATTCTACTTAACAGAGTAATACTAGCCGTGTCTGATATCACTGGTTAAGGCGATTCGGGCTCGCGTGCGAAATCTCTCAACTCTTGGCGTACGCCGGGCCCGGATCATTTTTTTTATA
>DATNLB010000225.1:0-3931 GCA_035603095.1 Candidatus Acidiferrales bacterium | reverse complement strand
CCCATCTATTCCAAGAGCAACGTGCTCTATCACATGGACCGCGCGAAGGAAGCGCTACGCCGGCAAGACTTCGCGATACTTGTCGAAGGGTATATGGATGCAATTGCGGTGGCGCGCGCGGGAATCAGCAACGTGGTCGCGAGTTGCGGCACCAGCCTCGCTGAGCAGCAAATTAAATTGCTTGGGCGGTTCACGCGGCGCGTCATCGTGAACTACGACCCGGACGTTGCGGGTCAATCCGCCACGGAACGTTCGCTTTCGTTGCTGCTCGAACATGATTTTGAAGTGCGCGTGCTCGCGCTGCCGCCGGTCGGAAACAAGAAGGCCGATCCGGATTTATTCATCCGCGAGCGCGGGAAAGACGAATACCTCAAGTTGCTGAAGGAAGCGCCGCCGTACGTGGATTACTTGATTGCGCGCGCGCGGCAGATGGACTTGACGACCGGGGAAGGAAAGCAACGCGCGCTCAATTTCCTTCTGCCGTATATACAGAAAATCCCAAGCGGCATTTTGCGCTCGGAATGGGCCACCCGGATCGCGCAACAACTTCGCATCGATGAGCCGCTGCTGCGTTCGGCATTGGGCAAAGCGGCGAAGGAGCGGCGCAGCGAAATCAAGACCGGTCCGGAACTGATCGGGCGAGCTGCGAAACCGGTCGAACGGCGGCTGATTCGCATGCTGGCCGAGGCGCAAGGCTTTCGCCAAGAGCTTGCAAAGCATCTGCAAAATGCCCGTTTATATCACGGCCTGGAGACGGAGAAGATTTTTGCAGCGCTGGTGATTGCCAGCCTGTCCGGCCAGCCTGTGCAAGCCACCGAAGTGGGGGCGCTGCTGGAAGAGCGCGACCGGCGTCTGCTCTTCGAGATTTTGTTCGAAGAGGCCAACGAGCCGACCTGGGAAGAAGCCATGAGTTGCATCGAGGCGCTGCAGCACCGCCAGGCGGAGCAGGAGCTGGCTGACGTGCAGCGCAGCATCGAAGCGAACCCGGCCGCGCCGGAGCTCCGCGGGCTCCTGGAAAAGAAGCAGCAATTAATGCGCCGCCTTGCTGCAGCGAGGTGACCGTCGAAACGCCGTGCGATCCGAATTGGAGCGGCTAACCGCCCCCGGTTTTTGTAAGTGTTGCATCTAAAGGTCTTAGTGTCCATGTAAGTGGTTTAGAATCAACACTTGCGGGCACTTCTACAAGCGTTGATTCTAAAGAAGTTGCCCGGGGCGAAGGGGACAACTCGCGGACCGCGAATTTCGACGCAGTATGGCGGCGCCGGGATCGCCCAGTCTCAAACCAAAATCAATTGAATAAGGGAATCGCGTAGGTTTACCTAACAATTAGTATACGCCCATTTCAACAGAAGTCAAGGGGAAAAGGAGCGCGGTGACAGGTTCCGCCTTCTGCGCCTCGAAACAGGGGTGACATTCCGGGCTACGTGGAAGGCGCAGCTCGCTGGCGCATCAGCCAGACCGAAAGTGCCACGAGCGCCGCCGGAAGCCAAATCCAGAGGAGTTCGCTCTGAAGAACTTCAAGGCCGCGATGGGTGAAGAATCGCCCCGCGCCGATCGGTGACACTTGAATCGGCCTCCAAGGAAGAAAGTAACGGTGATTATCGAACGGGGAGAAGAAAGCGACTCCCAGGCCGCCGTCCGTCATGGCATCCAACAAACCATGGCTGACGGTCGCAAGAAAGAAATACATCCACATGGAGAATCGGCCAAGTCCGGGCAGGATCCGCCGAAATCCCATGAGCATCACAGCGCTCGCCGCGACAGCAGCAAAAAGAAGCGAGTGGGTGAATCCGCGGTGGCCCCAGAAGTCACCGTAACGGATGCCGAACCGGAATCCGATCACATCGAGGTCGGGAATCGTGGAACAAACCGCGCCGACCACCCAAACTCGTTTGGGCGTGCCGGGGCGGTAAAAACAGGCTCCTATGCTGAGGGCCGCCACCGCATGTGAGAACACCGATGCCACGCCAAACCTATCCCTTGCGATCGGAGGTGAGATTAACCCTGTCGGGTATGCAGTCTTCCACAGAAATCCACGAATTAAAACGTTGACGAGAAGGGAGTTAAACGTGTAGCGTGAAAGGGTTTGGCGAGTAACGGTTTTGCCGTTAAACGCATCTATGTAGATGTACTTAGCGGCAGGGGCCGGGCCCCAAAAGTGCGGGAAGCGGGCAACGCACGGGGCCAGCGGCGGGCAAGCGGCGCGGTGCAGAGTTATTCAAACAACAAAGCGAGCGATCTTTTGGGGAAATTCCCCCGCGGTTTGCGCCTGCGCGCCAGCGTGCGCGTGTCTCCGCGAATCAACTTAGCCCCGGTATGCCAGGAAGTTCTTGGGATTGCGGTCAATTAGCGGGAGGAATTTGTGGCAGCAGTAGGCCTTGAAGAGAAATATGATGCGGTACGCCAGCTCATTGCGGTGGGCAAAGAGCGCGGCTACCTGCTCTACGACGAAGTAAACGATTCGCTTCCGGCAGAAGTCCATTCCTCGGAAGAAATCGACGATCTGCTCACAACCTTCGAGCGGAACGGGATCGAGATTTATGAGGATCAGGCGTCGGCGAAGGCCGCGCGCGCGGTGGAAGTTTCCACGGAAGCCGGCGAGCGCGACGCCGTCGTCAAGGACGATGCGCACTCCGACGAAGGCAGCAGCGACCTCGACCTGACACCCGGTTCGCTGGAAAAAACGAACGACCCCGTGCGCATGTATCTGCGCGAGATGGGCACCGTCCCGCTGCTGACGCGCGAGGGCGAAGTCACCATCGCCAAGCGCATCGAGCGCGGGCAACTCGTGGTGATGAAGTCCATCACGCGCTCGCCGATCGTCATCAAGGAATTGATCGCCGTCGGCGACGATTTGCGCAAGGGCGTGCGATCCATCAAAGAGATCGTGCAGTTCGACGACGAAGAGCTTACCGAAGAGAAGATCGCCAACAAAACCAAACAGACGCTCAAGTACATCGACAAAATTGCGAAATTGTACGAAACCGCGCTGAAGCAGGCCGCGAAGCTCGACAAGACACTGAAGTCGAAGAAGAGACCGTACGTCCGCGCGAAGTGGGAAGTGGCGCGGACGCGTGTGGAGATTTCCGTCGCCATTCGCGACATTGATTTCAATCCGTTTGAGAAAAAGCGGCTGATCGACAAAATGCGCGGCACCGTCGAGCGCCTGCAGTCTCTGGAACGCGAGGCCGGGCGGCTGGAGCGCCGCGCGGACGTGGCTAAAGGCGAAGTCGCGGCGGAAGCGCGAAAGGAACTGCGCACGCGCCGCACCGAGCTGAAAGACATTGAGGAAGCCAGCGAAGTCGGGCTCACCGAACTGAAGCGCACTCTGACTTTCATTCACCGCGGCGAAGCCGAAGCCGAGCAGGCCAAAAAAGAATTGATCGAGGCCAACCTTCGACTGGTCGTTTCGATCGCCAAGAAATATACCAACCGCGGATTGCAGTTTCTCGACCTGATTCAGGAAGGCAACATCGGCCTGATGAAGGCGGTGGACAAGTTCGAGTGGCGCCGCGGGTACAAGTTTTCGACCTATGCGACGTGGTGGATCCGGCAGGCCATCACGCGCGCGATCGCCGACCAGGCGCGCACCATCCGCATTCCGGTGCACATGATCGAGACGATCAATAAGCTGGTGCGGACCAGCCGCCAGCTGGTGCAGGAACTGGGCCGCGAGCCGACCAGCGAGGAAATCGCCAAGCGCATGGACATTCCTGTGTCCAAGGTGCGCAAGATTTTGAAGATCGCTCAGGAACCGATTTCGCTCGAAACGCCGATCGGCGAGGAAGAGGATTCGCACTTGGGCGACTTCATCGAAGACAAGGCCGTGGTTTCGCCGTCCGATGCGGTCATCAATTTGAATTTGAAGGAACAGACTTCTTCCGTGCTGAAGACGCTGACGCCGCGCGAAGAAAAAGTCATCAAGATGCGC
>DATNLB010000142.1:0-6952 GCA_035603095.1 Candidatus Acidiferrales bacterium | reverse complement strand
ATCCGCGCCGGATGCTCCATCGACAACTCAATCAACAACAAATCGTTGATAATCGGAAACGTCAGCACCGAAGAATCCAGAAAGGAAATTAGAAAAAGTCCCGGAGCGCCCAGCCCGCTCGCAAACGCCACCACTTTCTGCTTCCATCCGCTCAGGCTCGACGGCACTCCGCACTCCTCCCGCTAACCAATGTTCTTATGTCCGCGCAAGGCGCTTGCCATCCTCGCCCCGAACTCGCCGATTCGAGAGGAGCCAAAAGTTGCCGCGACTCTTCTAAACGCCGGGAATGGGCCAGGCGCAGCTATTGCGCAAACGCGGCGCGGTCGAAATGGTTCATGAACACTTGCATGAGTGCGGTGCGGTGCAGATTCGGGAGCTTGGGAATTTCGCCGATCACCCGGACGTGGCCAAATCGCTCGATAGTTTCGCGGTTCTCGCGATTCTGATCGCCGATCAGCACCACGCCGTGCACCGGCAATTCCGCCGCGTGCAGCGCGGCAAGCGTCAGCAGCGTGTGATTGACCGTGCCCAGCGAACTGCGCGCCGCCACGACCACCGGCAGTTTGAATTTCACCATCAGGTCCAGCATGAACTGTTTCTGGCTGATGGGCACCAGCACGCCGCCCGCGCCTTCCACAATCAACCAGTCGTTGATCAGACTGCTGGGCATGTTGATCCGCCCGAGGTCGATTTCCACTCCCGCCCAGCGAGCCGCAAGGTCCGGCGAAACTGGCGGCACGAATTTGTACACCTCGTCGAGCGTTCGATCCGTGCCAATCCCGGCAAGCCGCATGACCGTCACGCGGTCCGAGCCTTCGAGCGTGCCTGTCTGGATCGGCTTCCAATAAACCGCATCAAGTGCTGCGCACAGCAGCGCTGAGAGTACGGTCTTGCCGACCCCGCCGTCCGTACCTGTAATGAAAAAATGATGTCTCACGCGTGGCCCACCGTCGCAAGCGCAGCCGCGCAGTCAGATGCCTCGGCTTTGGTTCTATTTCTTTTGTGACGCAAGTCGCTTTTTGCGGCGGCACTTGGCGCCGCTTCTAGCATTGCCTTGGTACTCATGAACCCCCATCTGGATAGGGCCAATCGTCTTCAAACGATTCTGGCATGTTACCATCGGTTGGCGAAAACGTGTCGCGCCGATATTCCAAGCGATACGGGGTGGCGCTTCCTTTTTCTCATGGAGTTGCATGGGCGCCGGTTTGACCGTCCATCCGTAAAGTGTTATAAATCGACGTTTTGTGCAGCCCTTGTGCCCCGTCTTTAGGGCGCTTCGCCGGCCCTGTTTGGGGTAGCCTCGGACCGGCGCGCGGCGGCTTCTTCCTGGTGGAATGAAAACAAATTGCTCTGCAGTCGCGCCAAAAAGCGCTCGGTCGAAATAGTGTGCCGGAAACGATTATCCCGGGTAGCCATTGCCCAGTAAACGAATGATCTACGGAGGATTGTGAATGCTTACCTGGCTGGCAACTGCCTGGTCTCTACGTTGCAAATTTATCAAGTTTGGAGGGCCTGCTGCCCTGCTCACATTGCTGGGAGCCGCGTCGGCTCTCGCTGACGAAACCGGCGGCGAGGCCAGCTTGAAGCTGCCCGACCTGTCCCAGGTCACCTTTCTCGGCATCGACGGCCACAAGCTTCTGCTCTTCGGCATCGTCATCTGCATTTTCGGCTTGGGTTTCGGATTAGCGATCTACTCGCGTCTGAAAAACTTGCCCGTCCACAAATCGATGCGCGAAATTTCCGAGCTGATTTACGAGACCTGCAAAACCTATCTAATCACGCAGGGAAAATTCCTGATGATCTTGTGGATTTTTATCGCCGTCGTGATCGTCATGTACTTCGGCTGGCTCGCTCCCGTGCAGCCAGTTGCGGTCACGCTGCCGATTATTCTGATCTTTAGTCTCGTGGGGATTGCCGGTAGCTACGGCGTCGCCTGGTTTGGCATCCGCGTGAATACTTTCGCAAATTCCCGCACCGCTTTTGCCAGCCTGCGCGGCAAGCCCTATCCGATTTACAGCACGCCGCTCCAAGCCGGCATGAGCATCGGCATGATGCTCATCAGTGTCGAATTGCTGATGATGCTTTTCATTCTTTTGTTTATTCCGGGCGATTACGCCGGGCCATGCTTCATCGGATTTGCCATTGGCGAATCGCTCGGCGCGGCCGCGCTGCGCATCGCCGGTGGAATCTTTACGAAAATTGCGGACATCGGCTCCGACCTGATGAAAATCGTCTTCAAAATCAAGGAAGACGACGCGCGCAACCCTGGCGTCATCGCCGACTGCACGGGCGACAACGCCGGCGATTCGGTGGGACCAAGCGCCGATGGATTTGAAACGTATGGTGTGACCGGCGTCGCACTCATCACCTTTATTCTGCTGGCGGTAAAGAATCCCACCGTGCAGGTTCAGTTGCTCGTCTGGATTTTCGTCATGCGCATTGTCATGCTCATCGCCAGCGCGGCCGCGTACTTCATCAACGCCTTTATCGCCAAAGCAAAATACGGAAATGCCGCTGAAATGAACTATGAAGCGCCGCTCACTTCTCTGGTGTGGATTACCTCCGTCGTTTCGATTGCCCTGACATATCTCGTCTCGGCGGTGATCATCCCCGACCTTGGCGGCAGCACCTCGCAGTGGTGGAAGCTTGCCACGATAATTTCCTGTGGCACGCTCGCGGGCGCCATCATTCCTGAGTTGGTAAAGGTCTTCACCTCCACGGAATCTCGCCACGTAAAAGAAGTTGTCACGTCGGCGGAAGAAGGCGGCGCATCGCTCGGTATTCTCTCCGGTTTCGTTGCCGGTAATTTTTCTGCTTACTACATCGGCCTGGCGATGGTCCTCCTGATGTCGGTCGGCTACTTGATCAGCACCATGGGGCTTGGCACACAGATGCTTGCACCGGCCGTGTTTGCTTTTGGGTTGGTGGCATTCGGTTTCCTCGGCATGGGCCCGGTGACCATCGCCGTCGACTCCTACGGTCCCGTCACCGACAACGCGCAATCCGTTTATGAACTTTCGCTGATCGAACAGGTTCCGAACATCAAGCAGGAACTCAAGAAGGACTACAACATCGACGTCAACTTTGAGCGCGCCAAGGAAATGCTGGAAGCCAACGATGGCGCAGGCAACACTTTCAAGGCCACCGCAAAGCCCGTGCTCATTGGAACCGCCGTCGTCGGCGCGACCACCATGATCTTCTCGATCATCATGGCGCTCACCAAAGGCTTAACCGAAAACGTCAACAATCTTTCGCTCTTGCACGCGCCTTTTGTCCTCGGCCTCGTCACAGGTGGCGCCATGATTTACTGGTTTACCGGCGCGAGCACGCAGGCCGTCACCACTGGCGCCTACCGCGCCGTCGAATTCATCAAGGCCAACATCAAGCTAGATGGAGCTGCTTCCGCCAGCATCGCCGACAGCAAAAAGGTCGTCGAGATTTGCACCAAGTACGCGCAGAAGGGCATGCTGAACATTTTCATCGCGGTGTTTTTCGCCACGCTGGCTTTCGCCTTCGTCGAACCGTTCTTCTTCATCGGCTACCTTTTTTCCATCGCCATCTTCGGCTTGTACCAAGCCATCTTCATGGCCAACGCCGGCGGCGCCTGGGACAACGCCAAGAAAATCGTTGAAGTCGAGCTCAAGCAGAAGGGCACGCCGCTCCACGACGCCACAGTAATTGGCGACACCGTGGGCGATCCGTTTAAAGATACTTCGTCGGTCGCCCTCAATCCGGTCATCAAATTCACGACGCTCTTCGGCTTGCTGGCCGTCGAACTCGCCGTGCAATTGACCGCCGCACAGGGCAGCGGCCTGACGCACATTCTCGCGGCGGCCTTCTTCGTCGTCTCCTTCTTCTTCGTCTATCGTTCGTTCTACGGCATGCGTATCCGCGCAGACGCAGCCCACTGAAAAACAGTTTTTGGTTTTCAGTTGTCAGTCTTCAGTCAAAGAGAAGAGACGGGGCGGCCACCAGCTGCCCCGTTTGTTTTTCAAACTTGGCATTTGGTGTACAAAGGAATCGAGCAGCGTGGCGGGACCCCGCGAGTGAATTCTCATGGAGCTGAAAATCAACAAGGTTCTGTACGAAGTCACCGACGCGGACGAACTTCGCGTGCGCCTCGCGCAGATCCGCCGCACCCCATTTTCGGAAGTTTGGATGCAACACGCGGCTGGCTGGCCAGCAATCGGTGCGCTAATCAATGGCGAAGCTGCGTGGCTGATGTACGTGCGCCATGAAGGCGATGCAGGGTTCTCTACTCGCAATCCGCAGTATGCCGGACCGGAGAAAGCAGTCATTGAGTATTACCTGTCGAGTGGCCAGCGCAACGAGTACCCGGCCTTGTGGAACATCACGACCGCCGAAGCACTGCGCGGCCTCGAATATTTCCTCGAAGAAGAAGCCATGGCGCCCTGGCTCCAATGGAATGATGACAGTCACAAATAAATCGTGTGGCCTTCTTGCTTGGCCATACCCGAGCGAGCGTGGAGATCTCTGGCAACACTTCTTGAAACCCATCGTACAATGGCAAGCCGTTAGGAAGTAGAATCCATCCGCTGTCACTATGAGGTGTTGCCTATGAAGAAATGCTTTCTGCTCGTCCGGACCGTCTTGCTCCTCGCCGCTACTTCTCACGCATGCTATGCGCAAGTCGATACCAAATGGAAAATTCACGATCCCGACCGGCCGGTGCCGCCAGCGATTGAAGCCGGCACGGCGAGCACGCAGGATTCGCCGGGACGCCCACCGTCTGATGCCGTGGTGCTCTTTGACGGCAAGGATCTCTCCAAATGGGCGCAAAAGGACGGCAGCCCTGCGAAATGGAAAGTGGAGAACGGTTATTTCGAAGTGGTGCCAAAGGCGGGATACATCTACACACGCGAAGCATTTGGTGACTGCCAGTTGCACGTGGAATTTGCCGAGCCCGCCCCGGCGAAAGGCGAGAGCCAGGACCGCGGAAACAGCGGCGTCTTCCTGCAAGGTCTCTATGAGACGCAAGTCCTGGACTCCTACCAAAGCAAGACTTACGCGGACGGCCAGGCCGGGGCGATCTATGGCCAATACCCTCCGCTGGTGAACGCTTCGCGCGCGCCTGGCCAGTGGCAGACTTACGATATCGTCTTTCACGGGCCGCGTTTTGCGAAAGACGGCAAACTGCTCCGCCCCGCCCGCGAAACCGTTTTTCACAACGGCGTGCTGGTGCAGGACAACGTGGAATTGAGTGGCCCGACCGCGCATGGCGAGCGCCCGCCCTACAAGGCGCAGCCGGAAAAATTGCCGCTGGCGCTGCAGGATCATAGCCATCCGGTACGCTACCGCAACATCTGGATTCGCGAATTGAAAACTGCAGAGTGATCTCCTTTGGGATCAAAAGCTAGGCTGTGTAGGCCTAATTTTTCACATTACTATCGAGCTGCAGGGGGCAACTGTAAGGCGACGCTAGTCCTCTTCTCCGAGGGAATTACTGACGCGTACCTTATGCCTTGCCGCGGTGTTGGTCCACGACCTTGGCTGATTCTGTTCTCGACCTAAAGCGAATTTAAAAAGGTGATCAGAGCTTGCTTTTCTACCGCCGTTAGATCGCGGAAACGATTTCTTTCCTGTGCGGCCTCGCCACCGTGACGCTCGATGGCGCCTTCCAAGGTCAAAGACTTCAGGTCGTGCATGTGGCGAGGGTGCATGCGCAACCCCCACAACGGCACGGTGCGCAGTTTGTTGGCTGTGTCTTCGGGAGGATTTTGGACGATACCGTCTCCGGTCTCGATGTCGTGAAGCAGAAAGTCACCGTAAGGGTGAATGATCTTATTGCCTAGGGCGTCAGGCACGGTAAACGTTCCGCCATCGATAACTGTTCCAGCGGGAGCGGTGACGATGGTGCTGACATGACAACTGGCGCAGCCAATATTCTTGAAGATTTGTTGTCCTGTTTGTGCCGCGGCCGAGGCAGCCAAAACCGAATCGCGAGGCGGTGCTTTGGTGCCGCGCACGAACTGCGCGAAGTGATCGATATCCGCCAAACCGATATTGTCTGGAACGTCTTCAGGGTCGGTCGTGACCTTGCCAACCGTGGTTACGTCCTTGGGCCGGAGGCGGTTGGTTACTCCCATTTCATTCAGGTATGCGTCACCGATAAAAGAAAGCAAGCTACTGTGCTGATCTTTCCAGCCAAAGCGGCCGATGCGTGTTTGTCCAGGCGCTTCCAGAACCGGAACCTCGACCGCTTCACCGTGGATTCTGCCGTGGCTGACCTCTACCTGGTGCTGAGCGATGGCTCGCAAGGTGCTGTCGTCGATGGCTTCGACAAAGCCGTCTCCCAACGTATTGAGAGCTGCACGCAAGGCGCGAATGTTTTCAGTATCCGGTATGTGCTCCTGCGCCTGTGGAATCAGCGCACGGTCGTTAATAATCGAGCGGTTTGCAATAATGTTGGCCCCGTCGTTGATAGGAACGGTCGCGGCCACGAAATTGCCGTTGGCGTCGTTATGGCCGGCGCGGATTTCCGTGAATTGACTGGACCCGCCGCTAACAGGGTTTTGGTGACAATCCGCGCATGCTCTCGCGTTAAACACGGGCCCCAGCCCCGTGCGGGCATCATGGTCTTGTTCAAAACGAGCTTGGTCGAGGGCATAGGTATCGCCCGATGGCTCGGCGATGCCGTTGCTGACGCTCTGCGATCCAGGGTCTTGCGCCAGGGTGGGAGTGTCAAAGCCAGTCGGCGCTTCGGTCGGGCCTTGCTGCGCAACGCCGGCGACGACAATCGCGAGCGCTCCCAGTGCGAAGACTGCGAATGAGATACATTTACGGAACATGGGCTACCTCCGGAACAGACTTAATTTGGACAGAAGCGAATCTGAGGCACATTCTTCGGCAACACCTTCACGCAGTGCAGAACCGAGCCACTCGCGCCTTTATTCCATGCCGGATTGTTAAGAGTGTGTGAAAGCCATCACCT
>DATNLB010000012.1:0-5780 GCA_035603095.1 Candidatus Acidiferrales bacterium | reverse complement strand
TCGTGCGCTCGCCAAAGTGCTGGAAATGCCGGCCGCGCATATTCGCGTGATCGCCACGCCGAACGGCGGCGGCTTCGGCGGGAAAAGCGATCCGTTCAATCACGAAATCGTTGTAGCAAAAGCCGCTCTCATGCTCGATCGACCCGTCAAGATTTGCCTGACACGCGAAGAGGTTTTTTATTGTCATCGCGGCCGCCATCCCGTCCTGATGAAATTAAAAACCGGCGTCAAAAAGAACGGCGCGATTACTGGAATGCATCTCCAGACGTTAATCGACGGTGGCGCCTACGGCTCGTACGGAGTCGCCAGCACCTTCTACGCCGGCGCATTGCAAACCACCACGTACCACATCCCGCGCTATCGCTATCAAGGCTGCCGCACCTTCACGAACAAACCGCCCTGCGGACCCAAGCGCGGACATGGCACCCCTCAACCGCGCTTCGGTCAGGAAGTCCAGCTCGACAAGATCGCGGAGAAACTGAAGATCGACCCGGCGGATCTGCGGCTCCGCATCGTCGAATCCTCAAACGCCGTGACGGCAAATTTCTTCCGCCTCGGAACCGTCAGTCTTGCCGAGTGCATTTGCCGCATCGTCAAAGTTTCCGACTGGAAAGAAAAATTCCGCAAACTCCCTGAGGGACGCGGCGTGGGTCTGGCCTGCTCTGCTTATCTGACCGGGGCGGGCCTTCCCATTTACTGGAACAAAATGCCGCACTCGGGAGTTCAACTCAAATTCGACCGCAGCGGCGGCGTCTCGATTTTTTGCGGAGCGACGGAAATCGGGCAGGGATCCGACGATGTTCTCGCGGGAATTGTTGCCGAGGTCCTGGGCATCGACACGTTCGACATCCGGCTGTTCACCGGCGACACGGACCTCGGGCCGGTGGACTTGGGATCGTATTCGAGCCGCGTCACGCTGATGGCGGGAAACGCGGCATTGCAGGCCGCGGAACGCGGAAAAGCAATCATTGCCGCCGCCGTTGCTGAAAAACTTGAAGTACCTAAAGAACGGCTGCGCTTTGTTGAGAAACGCGTATTCGATTCCGCCGCGCCGGAGAAAAGCGTCACCTTTCAGGAAGCTGTTTGCCTGGCAGAAGCCCGTTTCGGCACGATCGGCACGGTGGGCTCCTATACTCCGCCGAAGTCTCCCGCTTTGTACAAGGGCGGCGGAGTAGGGCCGTCTCCCACTTACTCTTATTCTGCCGCAGTCGTCGAAGTCGAAGTGAACCCCATCACCGGGTGGATCACCGTTCCAAAGATTTGGATTGCGCATGACATCGGCCGCGCGCTGAACCCCACGCTAGCGCGCGGGCAGGTCGAAGGCAGCGTCTACATGGGGCTCGGCGAAGCGCTGATGGAGGAGCAAGAGTTCCGGCGCCTTCCGAAAAAACTTTCTCATGCGCTGGTGCACAAATTTCCTTCTATCCTCGAGTACAAGAGCCCGACCTCGCTCGACATGCCCCAAGTGATCACCGAGCTCATTGAGGAGCCCGACCCTCACGGCCCTTTTGGCGCGAAAGAAGTCGGCCAAGGCCCGCTCCTGCCGATCATGCCCGCGGTCGCCAACGCCGTCTACGATGCCGTCGGAGTGCGAATTGATGAAATCCCCATCACTCCGGAAAAAATCATGAAAGCGCTCGCCGAAAAAAAAGCAGGACGTGAGCCGCGCTTTGGACCGAACCATTTTCCGCACGTCAATTGGCCCGAGGCTCTGCGCGTGCCGCCGCCATGGGAGGGGGGCGACGGCAACGCGGTGAACGACGTCCCCCGCAGGCAAAAAACTCGCCAGGAGAAAGAGCAGGTACTCGCGCCATGATGCGGCTGCCTCTTTTCGAATTCCGCGCGCCGCAAACGCTCGAAGAAGCCGCGCGCATTCTGGACGGCGAGAGGGCCAATGCGATGCCGCTCGCTGGCGGCACCGACCTGCTGCCGAACATGAAAAGGCGGCAACAAGCGCCGCGGACGCTGATAAGCCTGCGTCACATTCAATCCTTGAGCGAAATTGAATTGAGCGATTCCGGTTTGCGGCTCGGCGCATGCCTCACGCTCTCCGATATCGCGGCAAGCCCACGCTTTCGAAATGGGTTGACGGCGCTTGCGCAAGCGGCTTCGCTGGTGGCCACTCCGCAAATCCGCAACATGGCGACGCTCGGCGGAAACATCTGCCTGGATACGCGCTGCAATTACTACGATCAAAGCTACGAGTGGAGGAAGTCGATCAATTTCTGCCTGAAAAAAGACGGCACGACCTGCTGGGTAGCACCGGGGAGTTCAAAGTGCGTGGCGGTCTCCTCGACGGATACGGGCCCCGCACTGATGGCGCTCGGGGCGCGGGTTCGCCTCGTGTCACGTTCCGGAGAACGCGAAGTCGCGCTCGCCGATCTCTATAACAATGATGGCATCGACTACATCAAGCGCAGACCGGATGAAATCCTTGCAGAAGTTTTGCTGGATCCCCTGCACGGATGGAAGAGCACCTACTGGAAACTCCGGCGTCGCGGCTCGTTCGACTTTCCCGTGCTATCCGTTGCGGCAGCGGCGCGCCTCTCCAGAGATAGGGTGGTCGAGGACGCTCGCATTGTCGTGGGCTCCGCAGCCTGCCGCCCGCTGGCTGCTGGCGATGCCGCAAAATCGCTGCTCGGCCGCCCCCTGAATCAGCAGGCCATCGAAGAAGCGGCCACGCTCGCCGCTCGAATTGCCAAGCCGCTGGACAATACCGACTTCGACATGACGTGGCGCAAGAGAGTTACCGCCGAATTTGTGACCTATGCGCTGCGCGAGCTGCGCGGAGATGATGTGCGGGCCGAGCGTGAGAGCTTCACACGGTGCTCTTTCGAGTAATCGCCACGGTTTTTCTGATTCCTCAAGAACCTGATATCCTCCAGGCTCCTTGTTTTTTTTGCCGTAACGCTACAGCTATACGCCCTGACCCGGCGAGGGACTAAACTGAATATGACTTCGGAACGAGGCTTTTATGGTTGGAACCTTGTCTTTTTCCTCTGGCTTCTGGATTTTCTGAACATGGGATTCCCGCTCTACGGCGGGGCAGTGATCAACACCTATATGTTGAAGGAAATCCCCATGAGCCGCAGCACGTTCGGGCTGGGATTTACACTCTTAAACCTCTTTGTGGGTATTCCCTCGATCCTCGTTGCGGCGTCCATTGTTAAATGGGGCATTCGCAAAACATTCGGGATTGGTTCGGCGATGATTTTTGTTGGCGCGCTATGGCTCGCGGTGATCGCTTCGCAGCCATGGCACTATTGGGTGGGATTCGGTGTGCTCACGGCGACGGGAATCAGTTTCGGCACCATCATTCCTGCAGCTACAGCCGTCACGCGCTGGTTCAGCCGCTATCGTGGAAGGACCATGGCGATGACACTATCGGCTTCTGGATTCGCGGGTTTTTTCGTTGCACCGCTGATCAACCGGATCCTAACGGCGAATGGAGGAAATTGGCGGCAAGCGTGGACGATTGTGGCCGGGATTTCCGTCTTGTCCGCAATTGTCGCGTTTCTGTTTGTGAGGGAGCGTCCAGAAGATCTGGGCCAAATGGTGGACGGCGGGCCGGGTGCGGCGCCATCGGCGAAGGCGACGGCGGCAACTGCACGGGTGACAAAATTTCCGTGGGACCCCCAACAGGCTTACGGAACACGCGCGTACTGGATGATACTTGCCGGGGCGGTGGCCTGCCAATTCCCGTTTTTTTTCTTTACGGCCCACTGGCTGCTCCACTTGAAAGGAGTCGGCGTGCGTCCCGCAGACGCCGCATTCGCCATGGGTCTCTTCACGCTGGGGGCCGTGTTTGGCCGGCTGATTGGTGGCTGGCTGATGGACGGCATGGAGGGGCGCTACGCGTTCATGCTGGGCTTCTGCTGTTATTTCTTGGGGACCTTCCTGGCGATTCGCGTTTCACCAGAAGCGCTGTGGATCGCTTACAGCGCCGCGATTCTCTACGGAACAGGGTTCGGATGGACGTTTATTTGCCTGAATACGGTCACAGGTCACTACTATGGACCGGCGGCTTTTCCAAAGGTGAGCGGAATGACGCTGGTGCTCGCGGCCCTCTTTTGCGCGCCGGCCGGTTACCTGGGCGGGAAGCTATTTGACTTGTACCATAGCTATAAACTGGCTTTCGAATTGAACTCGGCCGTGGCGGCGATCGGAGTCATTGCTCTCTTCTTTGCGAGAATGCCGGAGCCGCCGGTAGCTAGCTCTCTGGAGCAGAGAGAGCAAAAAAAAGTTGGCTGGGAGACTAGGATTCGAACCTAGATAGCCAGATCCAGAATCTGGAGTCCTACCGTTGGACGATCTCCCAGCAGTATGAAAACAACTGACTTACATCATACCGCGACTGCCAATTGTGGGGCAACCAGGGCAATCTCAACGATTTTTGATGCGTTTTTAGGAGCGAAATCAGGCACTCTGGCAAGTTCATCCCTCATAAAGTCAGGACGAAGATGGGTGTAGCGACGAATCATTTCTTCGCTGCCGTGACCGACCCACTTCTTGATTACCTCGATTGGAGTTCCTGCCATGACTAAGGTGCTTACTCGGTGGTGCCTGAATCCGTGCATGCCGCCACGGTCCAGTCCGAGTTTGCGAAGCAATGGATGAAGGTGCTTGTTGAGAACAGAGCAGTTTACGAGCGGTGTCTTTCGTCTTGATTGGAAGACCAGCCCTTCGGTTCTGCCGTTTAAATGTTCTTTCAGCATCTCCATCACATACGGTTTTACGTTGACCCAACGGGTTGCATTCTTGGTTTTGGGTGAGCCTGTTTTCTGGCGGCACATGCTCTTATTAATGTATATGACGTTGAGATCGAAAAGTAGATCATCAACGGTCAGAGCATATAGCTCGCCAGCACGCGCACCTGTCTCAGCGGCAAGTCTAAACAGCACTTTGTCTTCCGTTGAGAATGATTTCCGGTTGTTTGATTTGAGCACGGACACAACTAGGCAGCACAAGAGCAAAGAACAGGAATGCGGCAGGGCGTCTCACGGTTCCTCCCATCTAGCGTGGTTTAGGATAGTGGACATATCCAGAATGTCAAGTGATTCTCGCTTGGCCAGATCAAAAGCAAGATCAATTGACGAGTGATAGAAAGTCGATAAATTACCATGAGTAAATAACATGCTTTGAATTGGCCGTATGCAGCACTCTCCGTGTAACCTTGACATCGCGACCGTGAAGAGTATCCTCCCTATTACCTACTTCAAAGACAACGTTGTGACGAATCTCCGGTTTCCTGTTTCTAGGGCAGTTTTCCGCTTTTCAGGCTTCGGATAAGGAGCACGAAGAATCCTTCCGAAGGCGGAGCTTTTTTACAGCATGAGAGCCTGATGGAACGTAAGATAAATAAGGAGTGCGGTCGGCTCCGCAGTGTTGGGAACCAATAATCAGATTGCGCTCCGAGGGCTCCCTGATGAGCGGAGCCCTTTTCTCTGCTGGTCAATTCCTATCTTACTTGACATTGATATGACAGCTGCGATATATAAATCGCAGTAAATATCGCGGCTATCTTTCAAGAGAGGAGCACATCAATGATTATTGGCGACCGCCTTCGCGCACTCCGCGAAGAAAAGAAACTGTCCCAAGGCGACATTGAGAAGCGAACAGGACTGCTTCGCTGCTACATTTCCCGCGTTGAAAACGGCCACACCGTTCCGGCCATCGACACGCTAGAGAAAATGGCCCGAGCCTTTGAAGTCCCCATGTACGAGCTTTTCTATGAGGGCGAGGAGCCGCCTCAGATTCCGAGTCTGTTCAAGCGGAAGTCT
>DATNLB010000076.1:0-30125 GCA_035603095.1 Candidatus Acidiferrales bacterium | reverse complement strand
CGCAGCTTCATCGATAAGGAGAAGCACCACGTCGAGGGATTTTCGCCAGAGCTTGCGGTTGTCACCATCGGCGGCGGAGAAGAGCTTGCGGAACCTCTGGTCATTCGCCCTACGTCGGAAACGATTATCGGCCACATGTGGTCGAAGTGGATTCAGTCGTACCGGGATCTGCCCGTACTGATGAACCAGTGGAACAGCGTGGTGCGCTGGGAGCTGCGGACGAAACTTTTCCTGAGAACGCTCGAATTCTATTGGCAGGAAGGCCACACCGCGCACGCGACTCGCGAAGAGGCGGAAGCGGAAACACTCCAGATGCTGGATATCTATGCGGATTTTGCGATAAACGACGCCGCGATTCCAGTGATCCCCGGGAAGAAATCCGATGCCGAGAAATTCGCCGGCGCGGACGTCACCTATTCGATTGAAGCGATGATGGGAGACGGCAAGGCGCTGCAATCCGGCACATCGCATTTTCTGGGACAGAATTTCGCCCAAGCCTTCGAAGTAAAATACCTGGACCAGAACGGCCAGTTGCAGCATTGCTGGACGACGTCGTGGGGGCTCTCTACACGCGTCATCGGCGCCATCATTATGGTCCACGGCGACGATCAGGGACTGGTCTTGCCGCCCAAGCTCGCGCCTTATCAGGTGGTCATCGTTCCCATCTTCAAGACGGACGAAGAAAAGGCGTCCGTCCTCGACACCGCGCACAGACTCAAGGCGGAGCTGGTCAAGGCCGGCATTCGCGTCACACTCGATGAACGAGAAGGCCAGAGCCCCGGGTGGAAATTCAACGATTGGGAAATGCGCGGAGTCCCTCTGCGCGTGGAACTTGGACCCAAGGACGTCGCCAAACAAGCCGCCGTTCTCGCGCGCCGCGACCGTCCAGGCAGGGAAGGAAAGATCAGCGCATCGCTCGCTGATCTGCCCGCCACCATCGGGCGGTTGCTGGCGGAAATCCAGCAATCGCTTCATGACAAGGCCTTGGCTTTCCGAAAGAGCAACACGCACGATGCGAAAACTTACGACGACCTGAAGAAGGCCGTTGAGAATGGCTTTGCCTTCTCCTTCTGGTGCGGAAGTGCCGAGTGCGAAGCCAAAATCAAGGAAGAAACCCGCGCCACCATGCGCTGCATTCCCCTGGAGCAGGAGGGAGGAGGCGGGACTTGTGTTTACTGCGGCCAGCCCGCCGCGGCGCGCGCGATCTTCGCCCGAGCTTACTAACCCCGTTTCTTTCCGGGAACATGTCCCACGCCAATTTCTCGACACCCCCTCGCGCCGGTGCTAGCTTTAGTAGGACGAGGAATCCCGCAGCGACGTTCGCGGCCGCGAGCATCCTGCGGCTAGACGAGCCGGGGGAGATGAATCCAGTGCATCTTGAAGGCATACGAGAGCGCCGCGCGAGGGCGCACCGCCGTTTCGAACGCGGGGAAGGCAAGCTCAAGGCCGTCATTTACCTGGCGATCTTTCTGCTCATGATCTATTCCGCGGTCAAAGTCGTGCCTATTTATATTTCGAATTATCAGCTTTCCGACAAAATGCAAGAACAAGCGCGCTTCGCGGTGGTGAACCGCTACACGGAAGAGCAGATTCGCGACAATGTTTTCAAGGTCGTTCAGGAATTGGACATTCCGGCAAAGCGCGACGTCATCAAGGTATTCAACACGAATGCCATCGTGAAGATCTCGATGGAATACACTGTTCCGGTGGACTTGTTCTTCTACCACACGGATCTCCATTTTGCTCCGGCCAGCGAGAATAAGGCCCTCTTCTGAATTATCGTTATCTGAGGTATCGTTGCTGCAACCGCGCGATTTCTTGCTGGCAACCCAGTATCGGGGAACACCGTCTTTCCCAGAGTACGGTCTTGCGAGACAATAAGAGTTCAGCCCTCGGGAGCTAAGTCTTGCGCATCCGCGTTCAAAAGGGATTCTTTACTTCGGTCATCGGGCTGAGCATCCTCGGCACGGCCTTCGCCATCTTTCTGGCCGCCGGCGGAGTTTTCACCTACTACTACTTCAAGTACTCGCGCATGATCGATGCGCGGCTCTCCGGCCCCATTCTGCAGAACACCACGCAGATCTTCTCCGCGCCGGAACATATCTCGGCAGGTCAGGCGTGGGGGCCGGATGATCTGGCCGCCTATCTCACCCGCGTGGGATACCGCCCGGTACAGGATGCCAACGCCATCGGCCAATTCACAGTGCAGGCGAACACGGTCGATATCCGGCCTTCGAAGTACTCCTACTTCGCTGGCAACAATGCGTTGGCGGTGCAATTCCGGGGAAGGAGCATTCGCTCCATCAAACCGCTTGCCGGCGGCGGAGAACTTGATAGCGCGGAAATCGAACCGGAACTCATTACCAATCTTTTCGACAGCGCGCGTGAGAAGCGGCGGCCCGTGCGCTATGAAGATTTACCGGTAATGCTGGTAGACGCGATTCTTTCCTCCGAGGACAAGCGTTTCTTCGAACACGGGGGCTTTGACTTCATCCGCATCGTAGGAGCGGCGTGGGCCGACGTGCGGCACAGCAGTCAGCACTACCAGGGCGCGAGCACCATCACCATGCAAGTAGCGCGCACGTTCTTTCTGTCGACGGATCGCAATTGGCGTCGCAAGCTGTCCGAAGCCATGATTTCCATCGAGCTCGAACAGCGCTTCAACAAGCAGCAAATCTTCGAGCTGTACGCCAATGAAGTTTACCTCGGCAACCGCGGGAGCTTTGGCATTCGCGGGTTTTCCCAGGCCAGCGTCGCTTACTTCGGAAAGGATTTGAGGCAACTGACGCTGCAGGAGTGCGCCTACCTTGCGGGAATCATTCGCGCGCCGAATTACTATTCGTCCGCCGACCGGCACCCGGAGCGCGGAGTGCAGGCTCGCGATCGCGTGCTGACGCAGATGCTCGAGAACAAATACATCACTGCAGAAGACGTTCAGGATGCCAAGGTCGCACCGCTGAAGATTATCCGGACCTCGATTTCGGGGAGTGAAGCGCCCTATTTCGTCGACATGGTGAAGGACCACCTGCTGGACAAATATTCCGAGAACGAACTGTTGAGCGAGAATTTTCGCGTTTATACGACGCTTGATCCCGCTTTGCAGCGTGCCGCGGCCGCCGCCGTCGATGCGGGGATGAAGAATGTGGACCTGCTCCTGGCGAAGAAGTACGACAAGTGGCGGCGCGAGCTGGCCAAGAAGGGAAGTAACGAGCCGATCCCGCAAGCGCAAGTCGCCCTGGTCGCTCTGGACCCGCGGACTGGAGAGATTAAGGCGGTCATTGGCGGGCGCGATTACGGGCAGAGCCAGCTCAACCATGCGCTGGCGCGTCGCCAGCCCGGCTCGGTGTTCAAACCGTTTGTCTATGCCGCGGCATTCGACAATGCCGTTGACGGAGTGCAACCGGTCATCACGCCCGCCACGACAATCGACGATGAGCCGACGACGTTTGAGTTCGACGGCAAGGAATACACGCCGAACAACTATGGGGAGAGGTTCATGGGGCGGGTCACGGTGCGCGACGCGCTGACCAATTCGCTTAACGTGGCAACCGTGAAAGTGGCGGAACTCATCGGCTACGGCCGGGTCGTGCAAGTCGCGCGGAAAATGGGACTCGGCACGAACATTCAGCCGACGCCAGCGGTCGCGCTCGGCGCTTATGAAATGACTCCCATCGATGTCGCGGCGGGATACACAGCATTCGCCACCATGGGCACGCGCTCCGAGCCGCAGTTTCTGCGCATCGTTGTCAACGCGGACGGCACTCCGCTCGAAAAGTTCACTCCGCAAACCCACCTGGCTTTGGATCCCCGGGTCGCATTTTTGGTCGACAGCCTGCTGAAAGACGTTTTGAACAAGGGTACCGGCGCGGGCGTCCGCGCCCGCGGTTTCACCCTGCCCGCGGCCGGAAAGACCGGGACCTCGCGCGACGGATGGTTCGCGGGGTTTACCTCAAACCTTCTCTGCGTGATTTGGATCGGCTTCGATGACAATCGCGAGCTGGGAATGACCGGCGGGGCTGTAGCGGCACCGATCTGGGCAGACTTCATGACGCGCGCCACGGCCCTCGCGCAATACCGGGACGTAAAGGATTTTACGATGCCCGAGGGAGTGCAATCCGTGCTCATCGATCCGGATACCCTGCAGCTTGCGACGGCCAATTGTCCCACCACGCGGGAAGAGGTCTATGTGGCGGGCTCCGCACCGACCGTATACTGTGAGGTCCATGGGGGCCACAACCTTCTAACTACTACGGGCTCTATCCTCTCCCGAGTCTTTGGCGGCGGGCCCAAAACGGCGCAGACGGATGCAAATGGCCAGCCCGTCGCACCCTATGATCCCAACCGGCCGCCCGATGCGACCGGCCAGGGTCCGGCTGTACCTTCGGAGCAATCCGGCGAAAAGAAAAAGAATCCTTTACAGAAGATTTTTGGTATCTTTGGAGGCAAGAAGAAGGACCCCGACCAGGCCAAGCCTAAGCCGGAGAAGGGAGATTCGCCATGATCAGAATCAAAATGGCGTTTCCAGCAGTCGTTCTCCTCCTCGCTCTTTCCATACCCTCTACAGGACAGACTTTTGTTGAAACTCCGGGTGCGCCGGTGGCGCCGCGCGTGGCCCAATCGCCGTCGCAATCGCCGGCAGAGTCTTCCGTCATCGTCGTGAAGCCGGAGCTCACCGACGAGCAGCTTGCCGATCTTTACATGGCGCGCAAGGATTTTCGCGAGGCGGCCTTCTCCTATAAGCGGCTTACCGATCAGCACCCCCAGAATCCGGTGTATCTGAATAAGCTGGGGATTGCGCTGCACCAGCAAGCAGCCTTGGGGGCGGCGCTGAAGTATTACGAGCGCGCGTCAAAGGTTGATCCTTCCTATGCCGATGCGCAGAACAACATCGGAACAATTTGGTATCAGCGGAAGAAGTACGGGCGGGCCATCAAGGCGTATCAAAAGGCGATCAATATTCGCAATGACATGGCTGTCCTCCACAGCAACCTCGGCTACGCCTACTTTGGCGACAAAAAATACGTGCAGGCGATCTCCTCGTTCCGTCAAGCACTGGCTTTGGATCCGCAACTTTTCGAGCATAGCAACTCGAGGAACGGGTCGATTCTGCAGGACCGCTCCGTGGGTGACCGGGGCCGATTCTATTTCCTGCTTGCAAAGTCGTTCGCGGAAGCGGGTAACCTGGAGCGCTGCCTGATTTATTTGCGCAAAGCCAAGGATGAAGGCTACAAGGAGCTTTCGGCCGTGAAAACCGATCCTTCTTTTGCAGCGGCCCTGAAGGATCCGGCGATACAAGAAGTTCTTGCTCCCAAGCCTCCCGACAGCACGCAACCCTGAACCGGTTTCGGTTCGCCGATTTCAGGTGCTATCCGCACGTCCGGCGCGAAACGCGCCCTGGCCTCTGTTACAATGCAACAGACATGGAGCGCCCTTTCTTCAGCGCGCGTTATCTGATTCTGCTTTCCGCTGTAGTCGTTCTTGGAACCACTTCGGCTGCCGCACATCAATCAGCTTCACCTCCTAGCGCGGGTTCGGCCGCCGCCCATCAGCAGGGAATCTATCTGGTTTTTCCATTTGAAAATTCCGGCGCATCCCCACGATTGGATTGGCTCGGTGAGGGACTGGAGGAGTTAACCATCCAGCGGCTTTCGGGAGCCGGCGAGCAGGTGTATTCGCATGCAGGCCGGCTTGTCGAACTGGAACGGTACGGCCTGCCCCGCTCCTCGAAACTCAGCCGCGCGACCATGCTTCATATTGGGGAAGACCTCGACGCAGATTTTGTGGTGATTGGCAAATTCACCGTGAATGGTACGTCGCTCACCATCGAGTCACGAATCTTAAAGGTGAGTCCGGCGCGATTACTGCCAGCGTTGCGGGAAACCGGTACGTTGGATTCGCTTATGGACTTGCACTCCCGGCTGGTCTGGCGGATGCTCTCCGCAAGCGATCGCAACTATGCCCTGAATCTCGCCGAGTTCACGAAACGCCAGCTTCCGCTGCGTCTCGATGCCTTCGAACACTACAGTCGCGGGTTGCTGGCCAGCGAAGATGAGGCACGTTTGCGCGATCTGCGGGAAGCGGCGCGCCTTGAACCGGAATGGCCGGAACCTGACTTCGCGCTGGGCGAAGCCTATTTCGCGAGGCGCGACTGCGATTCCGCGCTCCCCTGGTACGCGCGGGTGCCGAAAACTCACAATCGTTATGTGGAAGCGGTCTTCGCAACCGGCGTTTGCCGGCTTCTGCTTGGCCAGCCCGACCACGCGGAGGAGTTGTTCATTTCCTTGCAGGAGGCTTTGAAGAACAATGTGGTCTCCGCAGCGGACCTGCCGGAAATTCTGAATGATCTGGCGATCGCGCGGGCCCGGCAGGGCAAGACGGCTGCGGCGCAAAACGATTTTCGCCGCGCGGTCGAGCTGGATCCCGACGAAGACGACTATCCATTCAATCTTGGCCTCCTTGCGCTGCAGACCAATGACGCCTCCGCAGCAGCGGGATATTTCCGCGAAGCGGCGGAACGCGAGCCGGATAACCCGGAGGACCGGGCGATGCTTATTGCGTCCCTGGAAAAAGCGGGCAGGAAGAACGAGGCCGACCAGGAACGTGAGGCGGCCAACGAAGCCTTTGGCCCCAACGGTGTTCCTGAGATTCGTCTGGATGCGAAGAACGAAACTATGGTGCGGCTGCATCGCATCAAGACCGAGCTCGACGTAACAGCTCTTCGCGCGGAGATTGAAACGGCCGGGTCTCCTGCGAGTGCGACCGCTTTCGATTCTTCGAGCGACACGCCCGTAACGCACATTCGGCGCGGCCGGCAGGAACTCTCCGCGGGACACGCCGATGTCGCGGAGAAAGAATTTCGAGCTGTTCTTGCCGCCGATCCGGGCAGCGCCGCGGCGCACCGCGGACTCGCTGAAATTGACCGCCGCCAGGGCAGGATGGATGAGGCCGTGAAGGAATTGCAGGCTTCGCTGGAAGCGCGCGATTCCGCGGTGGTGCGAACGATGCTGGCGAAAATCTACCTCGAGCAGAAGAAGCCGGATCTCGCGCGGGCGGAGGTCCAGAAAGCGCTGAAGCTGGCGCCGAACTATGCTGAGGCCAAACAACTGCTCGAACATCTACAGAACTACAAAGCAAGCGAGAAAAAACCGGGCGGAGGCGCGCAATGAGCGATTGGTTCCATCAACGGAGGCGCTCCCTTTGTCTCGACCTGTCTCGATTTGCCGCTTGCTCCTTCTTTCTCTGCGTCCTGTGTGCGGGCGCCATTTTGCTGCTAATGCCTTCGGTTGCGGCGGACGAACATTCACCTGGCCCTCTCGTTCTTGAACTAAGTCTTGATGGTGAAGTGGAACCTATCCTGGCCACATATATTGATGAAGGTCTCGCTGATGCGGCGAAGCGTCACGCGGCTCTTGTTTTGATCACCATGGACACGCCGGGCGGACTGAGCGATTCGATGAAAGATATGATTCAGCACATTCTGGCGTCTCCCGTGCCGGTTGCCGTTTACGTTTCGCCGACGGGCGGACGAGGAGCCTCCGCAGGGTTCTACATTCTTCTCTCCGCAGACATAGCCGCGATGGCTCCGGGCACGCATGCAGGCGCGGCTTCCCCGATCATCGCCATCGGAGGATTCCCTCAGCAAATTGATGAGGTCTTTCGAAAGAAGATCAACCAGGATGCGATGGCGTTTCTGCGGAGTTTTACGGAGAGGCGAGGGCGCAACCCCGAATTGGCGGAAAAAGCCATCACCGAGTCGAAAGCCTTTACCGAGAAAGAGTCGTTGGATGCGAAAATGATCGATCTGATCGCCAGTTCGCCCGAGGATTTGTTGCGGCAACTGGATGGGCGGACAATCAAGCGCTTCGACGGAACGCAAGTGACGTTGGCGCTGAAGAGTCCGGTCCGCGCGACATTTGAACTCTCCGCGCGGCAGAAGTTTCTCGCGCGAATCGTCGAGCCCGATGTTTTTTTTGTGCTGCTGATACTCGGCGTTCTTGGCCTCTACACCGAATTCACGCATCCTGGCGTTATCGCCCCCGGAGTGATCGGCGGCATCTGCCTGATTCTCGCGCTGTACGCCATGCATTTTCTTCCGGTGAATCTTGCGGGCCTGTTCCTGATTGCGCTGTCACTGGCATTTTTCATACTTGAAGCGAAAGCCCCGAGTCACGGTGTGCTGGCCTTCGGTGGAGTTGTGTCGATGTTTCTGGGCGCGCTCTTCCTGATTCGCTCGCCGCTTACGTCCGGAGGAGTGAGCGTGGGCGTGGCGCTGGCGGGGACGCTGCCCTTCGCGGTGCTCGCGGTAGTCCTGATGCGGCTGGTGTTGCGGTCGCGGAAATGGAAATCGGTGACCGGAAAAGAAGAACTCATCGGCGCACATGGCGTCACGGTGGCGCGGCTGCCCGCAGGAACGGAAGGCATGATTCGCGTGCATGGCGAGCTGTGGCGAGCGGAATCTTCGCGACCCGTGCTGGAAGGCGAGACCGTCCGGGTTTTGCGTGTCGAAGGACTGAAGCTGTACGTTGAGCCGGCGGATGTGGCTGTTTCCGCGGCGAAATAAGGGTTCTCAGGTTCAGGAGGAAAACATGGAAATTGGTTTTGTCGGGATGGCGCTGATCGTGGGCCTAGTGTTGATCTGGTTCTGGAATTCGATCTATATCATCAAGGAATGGGAACGTGGCGTGGTACTTCGGCTCGGACGGTTGATCCCCGAAGCAAAGAGCGCGGGCATAAATCTGGTTTTTTGGCCGATTGAAACGCTGTATCGGATTCCGCTCCGGATTGAGACGCTCGACGTTCCTCCGCAGGACATCATCACTCGGGACAACGTCTCGGTGAAAGTCAACGCGGTTTGCTACTTCCGCGTGGTTGATGCCAATCAGGCGCTTTCGCAAGTGCAGAACTACACCTATGCGACTTCGCAGCTCGCGCAAACCACCATTCGCAGCGTCGTCGGACAGTTCGAACTCGACGAAATCCTCTCGCAGCGCGATAAGGTCAACGCCAAGCTACAGATCATTCTCGACACCGACACCGAACCCTGGGGCATTAAGGTTTCCAAAGTCGAGGTGAAACAGGTCGACATCCCCGAGCAAATGCAGCGCGCCATCGCCAAGCAAGCAGAAGCGGAACGCGAACGCCGCGCAAAAATTATTCACGCGGAAGGAGAGTTCGAAGCCTCGCAGAAACTCGCCGACGCCGCGAAAGTTCTGGAAACGCAGCCCTCCGCAATCCAGCTCCGCTATTTGCAGACGCTGACCGAGATAGGTGTCGAGAAGAACACAACGATTGTGTTTCCGCTGCCCATCGATATTATTAATCAGTGGACTAGCAATTTAGGGGGGCGGCAAAAGTAAGAATGGCTTCCGGGGGAAAACGAGGGGGCGCCGGGGAGCGTGTGCTCGAAAGCCGGCATGTCATCGGTCTGTTTCTGGTGATGATGCTGTTTTCTGCCGGCTTCTTTACGCTGGGCTATCTCATGGGGCGCGACCAGTCCGGAGGACAAGTGCGCGCCGCGACAGACTTTTTCAGGAAGCCGCAGAATTCCGTTTCTCCCAAGACAGATGCAATTTCGAAGCGGGCCAGCAATCCCGCCCCTGCCACAACTCCGGCCGGTCCCGCGGCGCCGCCGAATTCGGATTGGGAGTTTTATCACGCGGGCGACAATAAAAAACCCGAGGACCGGCTGAAGCCCGTGGCAACCGGGCCAGCCCCAGCGCAGAAAAACGTACCGGTGCTCGTGAAGACCACCGCGGCGCTGAGAAAAGCCGGCAGTTCAACGAAAACTCGGAACGCTCCGCTCATTCCCGGGGGCGCTTATACGTTACAAGTGGCAGCGGTGACGAAAGAAGCGGATGCGCTGGAACTTGCAGCGCGTTTGCAAAAGAAAAAATTCCCCGCGTTCGTCCTTTCTCCGCATGCAGACAAGTATTACCACGTGCAAGTTGGTCCCTATGCCGATCCAAAGGCCGCCGAGGTGGCCAGGAAAGGCCTTGAGGGCGCGGGTTTTAATGCCATCGTGAAGCACTGATGCCTCGGGGCAGTTGGCTTAGCTATCTTCGTCCGCAGGCCGGTGCGGAAATACCTGCGGGCTTGCGCCTCATAATCGCCGCTGCGTCCGGAGCCGCGCTTTCGCTCTCCTACACCGGTCTCCATTTCAGTATCTATTCGTGGGTTTGCATTGGGATTCTCCTCTCTTCACTTTTTGGCGCGCGGCCTCGCGTGGCGTTTGGGTGTGGATTCTTTCATGGACTTCTTTTCGTTTTGACGTCGGTGCCGTGGATTGCGACGGTTCTTACTGTTCATGGTGGCCTCTCGGTAGCGGGCGGATGGGGCGTCTTGCTTCTGATCGCCATTGCCTGGGGAATTCTCATTGGCGGTTTTACTTGGGCCGTGCACAGGTTGTCCCGCCAGAGTATTGAGTTGGCATGCATAGGTGCGCCATTCATTTGGGTGACATTCGAGTTTGCACGCGCGCATTTGCCGGAAATCAGTTTTCCTTGGAATTTGCTCGGTTATCCCGCGGCTGCGAATCTGGGTTTAGTTCAGCTTACGACCATCACGGGAATCTACGGGCTGTCCTTTCTTGTGGCGGGTTTCAATGCCCTGCTCTCCTGGACGAGCGCATCGAACACGGTGGCACTCGCCAGGCGGATTGGCTGTGCAGCTGCTGCGATCGCAATCCTATTGAGCGCCGCGTTGGCTGGGCCTCGCCTGGTGCCACAGGCGCAAGCACATCATTTCGCGCGCGCCGTGCAGCTCAATTTCCCGGAAGTGGAATCGTACCCCGCGGATTGGTTTCAGGCGCACGCCGCGGATCTCGACGAAATCGGACGAATCAGCCTCGCCCCTGCTGCGGAAAAACCAGACCTTCTCGTCTGGCCTGAAACCCCTGCTCCTTTCTCGTTCCAAGATTCGCAGTTCGCAAAGCTTGCCTCGACACTGGCGATCCGTTTCGGGCACCCATTCCTTTCAGGGACCATCGAATGGAAAGCACCGGTGGACCCATCGGACGTGGCGCCCCACGGCAGTCTTGTGCCGTACAATAGCGCGCTACTTTTTGACGCCCAAGGCCAGCGCGTATTCGTATACGACAAAGTTCATCTCGTTCCGTTCGGTGAGTACGAGCCGTTTCCATTGATCCATCGCGTGGTAACCAGCGTGTCCGGTGAAGTGGGCGGCTTTCACAAAGGGAACAAATTCGTCGTGGGCCAGCTTCCGCGCTGGAATACCTTCGGCGTTTTTATCTGTTACGAAGCGACCTATCCCGGCGAGGTCCGCCGGTTTGCTGCCAGCGGGGCGCAGTTCCTCATCAACATTTCGAATGACGGATGGTTTGGGCGGTCCGCCGCCGCCGAGCAGCATCTTCGCATGGCACGCGTGCGAGCCGTGGAAAACCGCCGGTGGATCGTGCGCGCGACGAATAATGGTTTTACCGCTTCGTTCGATCCCTACGGCCGCATTTTCGAGCCGCTTCCGCCGGATATCAGGGCGGCGGCCGATCTTCCCTATGATTTTCGAACGGACGAAACGCTTTACACGCGCTTCGGGGACTGGTTCGCCTGGCTCTGCGTGCTCGTTTCCGTTATTCTAGTTGCGACAACTTTTCGAAAGGCAAAGTGACGTCCGTCCCCTGACGGGCGATTTACCAGAAAAAAGCATGATCCTCGAAGATCTCCAGCATCGCTACGAAGGCCTCAAGCAGCGCATCACGCTCGTGCGGAGCTATCTTTGACGCACCGCAGTACCGGGAGCGCCTGAAGGCTCTCGAAGCGCGCGTCGCCGATCCCAATTTTTGGAGCAATCAGGAAGCGGCACAGAGTGTTCTCCGTGAACGCAAGCGGGCCGAAGAACAGATTGCCGCGGACGACAAACTCGCGTCCATCTCCGGCGACATTGAGACATACGTCCATCTCGCCGAGGAAGAAACCAACGTCGAGCAAAAGAACGACCTGCTGAAAGAGCTGGACCGCGAGCTCAATGCGTCGGATAGCTACATCTCTGAATTGGAAACCAGGACGCTGCTCTCCGGGGAAACCGATCACCTCAACGCCATCATGACCATCAAGCCCGGCGCGGGCGGGACGGAATCTCAGGATTGGGCGTCCATTCTTCTTCGCATGTACCTGCGATGGGCGGAACGCAAGGGAATGGCCGCCGAGGTTCTCGACGAGACTCCTGGCGAAGAAGCCGGCATCAAATCCGCCACGATTCAATTTTCCGGGGAAAATGCATACGGTCTTCTCGCAGGGGAAACCGGTGTTCACCGTCTCGTTCGAATCTCCCCCTTCGATCAGGCCGCGCGGCGCCACACTTCGTTTGCATCCGTCTTCGTGATCCCGGAAATCGACGACCGCATCGAGATCAACATCCGGCCGGAAGAATTGCGCGTGGACACGTTCCGCTCTGGAGGTAAAGGCGGCCAAAACGTCAACAAGGTTGAGACCGCAGTCCGCATCACCCATCTTCCAACCAATATTGTTGTGGCGTGCCAGGCCCAGCGCAGTCAGGGCAAAAATCGCGAAATGGCTATGAAGATGCTCCGCTCGCGCTTGTATGATGAAGAAATCAAAAAGCGCCAGGCGCACACCGACAAACTGGACGAGAGCAAGCTGGACATTTCCTTCGGCAGCCAAATCCGCTCCTATGTGATGCAGCCTTACCGCCTGATCAAGGACCACCGCACCAAGTTCGAAGTGGGCGATGTGGACCGGGTGATGGACGGTGATCTGGACCCCTTCATCCGCTCCTACCTGATGGCCAAGAAAACGAAGGGCAGGCTCGAGGTCCAGCCGGACGACGAGGCGGACGTCGCGTAGCGCTTGCCCGATCAATGCGCCAGCTTGCCGTTCGGAGCTTGATTTCGACCGTTCGACGCACTGGCAAGCTACTTGGAATCAATGCGTTGATTCTTCTCCGCCCGAATGGTAATTTTGTGAGGTTTAGTAGAGTGCCGAATGAACGGGGGGTTGCAGTGGGGTGTCCCCCGCAAGTCATGAAGGAGAATCAGTTTGAGCGAAGCCTTGCGCAACTTTCTATTTACGTCGGAGTCTGTAACCGAGGGCCATCCGGACAAAATTGCCGACCAGATTTCTGACGCCGTCCTTGACGAGGTTTTGAGGCACGACCCCCAGGGGCGCGTGGCTTGCGAAACGCTCGTCACCACGGGCCTGGCAGTTGTCGCTGGTGAAATCACCACCACCGCGCACGTCGATTACGACGACCTGGTACGCAGCACCATTCGAGGCGTCGGCTACGATCGCGCGAAGTACGGCTTCGACGCGGATACGTGCGCCGTCATGTGCACGGTGAAGCGGCAATCTCCGGACATCGCCATGGGCGTGGATACCGGTGGAGCGGGCGACCAGGGTTTGATGTTTGGGTTCGCCTGCGATGAAACCGAAGAATTGATGCCCATGCCTATCCAACTCGCCCACCGCCTCACGCAGCGCCTCGCCGAGATTCGCAAAGCCAATAAAGTTGATTTTCTCCGGCCTGACGGAAAGTCGCAGGTCACTATCGAGTACCGCAACGGCCGCCCGGCGCGCGTGAGTTGCGTGGTTGTGTCCACGCAGCACAGCGAAAAAGTCTCGAATACGGACCTTCGCGACGCCGTCGCCGAGCACGTGATTAAGCCGATTATTCCCGCCTCAATGCTGGATGCCAAGACGAAGTTTCACATCAATCCCACGGGTCGCTTTGTGATTGGCGGACCCATGGGCGACGCAGGCTTGACCGGGCGCAAGATCATCGTCGACACCTACGGTGGCTACAGCCGGCACGGTGGCGGCGCTTTCTCCGGCAAGGATCCCTCGAAGGTGGATCGCTCGGCTTGTTACATGGCGCGCTATATCGCGAAGAACATTGTGGCCGCGGGCCTGGCGCGAAAGACGGAAGTGCAATTGGCTTACGCCATCGGCGTTGCCGAACCTGTCTCCGTCATGGCGGAGACTTTCGGCACCGCCACGGTGTCGGAAGAAAAAATCACCGCGCTGATCCGTGAGTTTTTTACCCTGACTCCGAAGGGCATCATTGAGACGTTGGACCTGCGGCGTCCGATTTACAAGGCCACCGCTGCTTATGGCCACTTCGGCCGCAGCGGAGCCGGATTCACCTGGGAGCGCACGGACCGCGCGGATGCTCTCCGCAAGGCCGCTGGCCTCGGGAATGCCGCGACGGCGGAAGTCGGAGCTCACCGCTAGCTTCCAAAACAGGGCGCACATGACCGGAAGCAAGCGGGCCCGCGCCCCGGGGACTTGGGGTTACTGACCTCCGGAACGAAATCCACAACTGAGGAGCAAGACTTTGGCAATCGCTGAAATGAAAAAAGGTGATGTGAAGGACATGGGGCTGGCCGATGCCGGCAAGCGCAAGATCGAATGGGCCGCGCAGCAAATGCCCGTGCTCGAATCGATCCGCAAGCGTTTCGTCAAGGAGCAGCCGCTCAAGGGACTGCGCGTTTCCGCCTGTTTGCACGTGACCAGCGAAACTGCAAACCTGATGATCGCGCTCCGCGACGGCGGCGCCCATGCCGTGCTGTGCGCCTCCAATCCGCTATCCACGCAGGACGAAGTTGCCGCTTCGCTGAATCGCGACTACAACATTCCTACTTTCGCCATCAAGGGCGAAGATAACGACACCTACTATTCGCACTTGAGCGCGGCGCTGGAGCACAAACCGCAGTTCACCATGGACGATGGCGCGGACCTGGTTACCATGCTGCTGACCAAGCGCACCGAGCTCGTTCCCAACGTGATCGCTGGAACGGAAGAAACCACCACTGGCGTGATTCGCCTGCGCGCCATGGCCAAGGACGGCACGCTGAAGTATCCGATCATCGCCGTGAATGATGCGATGACAAAACACTTCTTTGACAATCGCTACGGCACAGGGCAGTCCACGATTGACGGCGTCATCCGCGCTACCAACGTGCTGCTCGCCGGCCTCAAGGTAGTGATTGCCGGTTACGGCTGGTGCGGGCGCGGCGTGGCCATGCGCGCCAAGGGACTCGGCGCGGACGTGATCGTCACGGAAATCGACCCGGTCAAGGGCATCGAGGCGGTGATGGACGGTTTCCGCGTGATGCCCATGGCCGAAGCGGTGAAGGAAGGCGACGTTTACATAACCGTGACGGGAAACAAGAACGTCCTCCGTGGCGAGCACTTCGAACAGATGAAGGGCGGAGCGATTGTTTGCAACTCAGGGCACTTCAATGTGGAGATTGATATTCCGGCGCTTGAAAAGTTGTCGACCGGGAAGAAGGAAGTTCGCCCGCTTGTCGATGAATATAAGCTGAAGGATGGCCGCAAGGTGTACCTGCTCGCTGAAGGGCGCCTCGTCAATCTTTCCACCGCCGAGGGGCACCCCGCCTCCGTAATGGACATGAGCTTCGCCAACCAGGCGCTTTCTGCCGAATACCTTCGCGCGAACCACAAGAACCTCAAGCCGCAGGTCTACGTGGTTCCGGAGCACTTGGACAAGGAAATCGCGCGTCTCAAACTCGATTCGATGGGCCATAGGCTCGACAAGCTCACGGCCGAACAGGAACGCTACCTCGCTTCCTGGAACGAAGGCACGTAATTTGGAGTGTGGCGGCTTGCCGCCGCTTTTCTTCCCGCGGGGCGCAGCATTCTGGCGGAGTCGGGACAGGTGCTGTGCCCTGGCGCATTTTCTGATAGATTTTTCGCGCTGACGAACACCCATGTGGGATCTCTGCACAAACGCCCTAGATACCGCCAAGCTGCGAGGCGCTTCCTACGGCGACGTGCGCGTAATGCATCTGCGCCAGCGCGACCTCACAACGAAGAACGGCCGCGTCGGCACGCTGTCCCAGAGCGAATCGATCGGCCTCGGCATTCGCGTGCTGGCAGATGGTGCCTGGGGTTTCGCCTCCACGGATCGTTTGACGCGGGAAGGCGTCGCGGCTTGCGCGGCGCAGGCTGTTTCCCTCGCGAAGGCCTCGGCACTAGCGAAACGCGGCGAAGTTGTTCTTGCTCCAGAAAAAGTCTACGTGGACAGTTGGCAGAGTCCGTTCCGCAAAGACCCCTTCGAAATTCCCCTCGAAACACAGCTCGCGCTGCTCCTTGCTGCCGACGCCGAAATGCGCCGCATAAAAGGCGTCACGCTGACGGAAACGGACATGCAATTCCGCAAGATCGATTCCTGGTTTGCTTCCAGCATCGGCTCGCGCATTCACCAGCGCAAAGTGATTTCCGGATGCGGAATTGCCGCCACTTCGTTTCAGGATGAAGAAATTCAAAAACGTTCTTATCCCAACAGTTTTGGCGGCCAGCATGCTTTGCAAGGTTACGAACTCGTCGAATCGCTCGATTTGATGAGAAACGCTCCGGTCATCGCGGAAGAAGCCGCCGCGCTTCATTCCGCGCCGCAATGCCCGGAAAAGGTCGGCACCCTCATCCTCGGTGGCAGCCAGCTCGGGCTGCAGATTCATGAATCGATCGGCCATCCCATCGAGTTGGACCGCGTTCTTGGTCAGGAAGCGAATTTCGCCGGCACGAGTTTTCTGACGCTCGACCAGATGAACCACCTGAAATACGCTTCGAGCATTGTGAACGTTGTCGCCGACGCGCGGCTCGATCACGGACAGGGACTCGGCACCTTTGCTTACGACGACGAGGGCGTTCCCGCGCAGTGCACCGACATCATCAAAGATGGGAAATTCCGCGGGTATCTTTCGAATCGCGAAACCGCGCACCTGGTGGGCTTGGACCGCTCTTCCGGAACCATGCGCACCGAGAGCTGGAATCGCCTGCCCATCATTCGAATGACCAACGTCAGCTTGTTGCCAGGCACGTGGGACTATGGCGATTTGATTGCCGACACGCACGACGGAATCCTGATGGAGACGAATCGTTCCTGGTCCATCGATGACCGGCGCTACCAATTTCAGTTTTCAACCGAAATCGGCTGGGAGATCAAAGGCGGAAAGAAAGTCCGCATGCTGAAGAATCCCAGCTATAGCGGAATTACCACGGAGTTCTGGAATTCCTGTGATGCCATCTGCAAGTTCGATCATTGGACGCTGTGGGGCACGCCCAATTGCGGAAAAGGGCAGCCGATGCAGACCATGGGCACCGGCCACGGGGCTTCCCCGGCGCGTTTCCGCAACGTGCACATTGGGACGGCATTCTCGAACCAATGAAACCGGCGGCCAAGACGAAGAAAGCATCTACAGGGGCAAGAACAGAAGCCGCGGAGCCTCTCCACGAGCGCGAGCTGCGCCGCATCGTCGATACGGTTCTTCGTCTGGCGAAATCCACAGGAGCCGAAGAGACGGAAGTCCACGTGGACGAAGTTGCGGACGCATTGACGCGTTTCGCCAACAACGCCATCCACCAGAACGTCGCCGAGCACGGGTTGACGGTTTCGATTCGCACCGTCGTTGATGGCCGAACCGCGCGCGCCACCACGAATCGCATTGATGAAGACTCCTTCCGCGCCGCGATCGAAGCCTCTCTCTCTCTTGCGCGCAGCCAGCCCAAGGACCCGCGCCTCCTTCGGATGCCCGGAAGACAGCGTTATCGTGCCGTGAAACGATTCATCAAACAAACCGCCGCTCTTAACGCCGAAGAGCGTGCCCGGGCCGTCAGGCGCGCCTGCGACTTGGCTGTCAAGAAAGGCCAGGTCGCCGCTGGAATCTATTCGAACGGGCAAAGCCAGTCCGCCTTGGGCAATTCTCGAGGCCTTTTTGCGGCCTATCGCGAAACGCACTCCGAGTTTTCCATCACCGCGCAGCAGGACTCTGCGGCGAGCTGGGCCAAAGCCAACTCCGCGGATGTCCGCGCATTTGACCCACAGAAACTCGCCGCGCGAGCCTGCGAGAAAGCGCATCTTGCCGTCAACGCGCGCGAGCTTCCGCCTGGGCGTTACACGGTAATCCTCGAACCCGCGGCCGTACTTGATCTCGTCGGGTTTCTTTTTTACGATTTCGCCGCCACCGCCCTGGACGACAAGCGCTCCTGCCTCAACGAACGCATGGGCAAACAGCTCTTTGGGCAAAACATCAGCATCAGCGACGATGTTTATCATCCGCTGCAACAGGGCGGGCCGTTCGATGGCGAGGGCATGCCGCGTCAGCGGGTATTGCTGGTGGATCGTGGCGTTCCCAAGAATCTTGTATATTCGCGCGCTGCCGCCAAGGCCGCGCACAAACAGCCCACCGGGCACGGTTTTGCCCTGCCGAATGAATACGGGGAAGCGCCCATGAATCTCGTCTTCGCCGGCGGAGATTCGTCGATAGAGAAGATGGTCGCTTCCACCGAACGAGGGTTGCTCGTGACCCGCCTCTGGTACATCCGCGAAGTCGATCCCTATGAAAAGGTCATGACCGGCATGACCCGCGACGGCCTGTTTCTCGTTGATAATGGGAGGGTTAGCGGCGCGGTGCGGAACTTCCGCTTCAATCAGTCCATCATCGAAATGCTCAAGAACGTGGAATTGATGGGCCCCGCCGTCCGCGCCACCGGCGAGGAAGCCTTCGAGATGGTCGTCCCCGCAATGAAAGTACGTGACTTCCAGTTCTCCGAAGTGACCAAGTTCTAGCTTTTCGAGCTCCCAGGCTCACTTATCAAGAAATCAATTCAGAGAATCGAAATTCTGCGTTGTACATCCACTCCCCACCCGTTTAATAAACTGGTATGTACCATTGGCATGGTCGGGGCCAAGGCGGTCATGAGGGTGCGCGATCCCGCTCGACCCGGGGTCGTCACCCCAATTGGGGCCACCCGGACCACGACGCTTGCGGTACAGGCTTCATCGCTCGCCTCGGTGGTACCCCCAGCTACGACATCATCCAGTTTGCTTTGACGGCTTTAGAGCGCCTCACCCACCGTGGAGGCGTCGACGCGGATGGAGCCAGCGGCGACGGCGCCGGTTTGCTCACTTCGCTCCCACAGGCCTTCTTCCGTGCCCGCGCTCATGAGCAGGGCATTGAGATGCCCGAAATGTTCGGGGTCGGCTTCGCCTTTCTTCCTTCGTCCGTGGTTCAGGAAGCCCGCGCGGCCGTTGAAGTTGCCGCCGATACCGAGCGGCTGCGGGTCATCGGCTGGCGCCGGGTGCCGGTGAATACCAATTCCTTGGGGCGCCGCGCTCTCGAAACGATGCCCGAAATTTGGCAGTTTTTTGTCGAACCCTTCCATCCGACCCGGGGAGCCGAGCGATTCGAGTGGCGTCTGGCTCTGTTGAGAAAGCGCGCAGAATCCCTCTTGCCGCCGCGATGCTACATTTGCTCGCTCTCCTCGCAGACCATCGTGTACAAGGGACTGCTTACGCCCTGGCAGTTTCCCCAGTTTTACGAAGATTTGCGCGATCCATCGTTCGCCACCACATTTGCCGTTTTTCATCAGCGCTATTCAACGAACACACAGCCTTCCTGGCATCTGGCGCAGCCCTTCCGTTACGTCGCCCATAACGGTGAGATCAATACCATTGTCTCGAACCGGCGCTGGCTTCGTGCCAAGGCGGCCGAGATCCGCTCGCGGCTCACGGTGGGATCGTGGTTCCCGCTCCTCGAAGAGAACGTCAGCGATTCGGCGAGTTTCGACAACGGTTTCGAGCTGCGGCTCCTCGAAGGCCTGTCCTCGGAAGAAGCCATGCTGGCCATGGTTCCTCCGGCCTTTCAAAAAGATCCCCTGCTTTCGCGGGACGTGCGCGGTGCGTTGACCGCCCTTTCGCAGCAAAGCGAACCCTGGGATGGCCCCGCGGCTCTGGTTTTCTCAGATGGCCAATTTGTCGGAGCGAAGCTGGATCGCAATGGCTTGCGCCCGCTGCGCTACACCCTCACGCATGACGGCCTGCTGATCGCCGGGTCCGAGACCGGCTTGGTCGATCTCGACGAATCGCGCATCGCCGAGCGCCAGCGGCTCGGTCCCGGAGAAATGATCCTTGCCAATCCCGCCACCGGGCTCTTTTTGCGTTGGCGCGACATCCTCAAGCGCCTTGCGATCCATCAGGCGCACAACGCCATTCCCCAGAGAATGCTGACTGCTCCGGCTGCCACACCGCTGGTCCCCATCAATGACGCAAAGCGCGTCGCGGGCGCTGCCGGCTGGACCGACGATCAATTCAAGATTCTCTTTTCCGCGCTGACCCGCGGCAAAGAAGCGGACTGGAGCATGGGAGACGACGCGCCGCCCGCATTTCTTTCGTCTCTTCCCAGGACTTTGTGGGATTACTGTAAGCAACGGTTCGCGCAGGTCACCAACCCGCCGATCGATCCCTTGCGCGAGACTCACGTGATGTCTCTCGATGTCCACTTGAAAGACGGGATCACGCTGCCGAGTCCCGTGATTTCGGCTGGTCAGTTGTCGCAACTCTCCGCGATTCTTGGACCCGAGCAACACATCGATATTACTTTTCCTGCCGCCACGGGAGTCCCGGGGGCGCGTTGCAGTTTTGCTCAGCTTTCTACTACCCCTCTGAGCGGCAACGGGCGCCCGGGGCTCTTCCTCCTTTCCGATCGCGCCATCAGCGCCGATCGCGCGCCGCTGCCTGCGCTGCTTGCGACCGCGGCGGTGTGGAAAGCGATGGTTCGCGAAGGCTTATGGGATGTGCCGCTGATTGTCGAATCCGCGCAGGTCTTTGACACGCATCATGTGGCCCTGCTTGTGGCGGCTGGCGCCAGCGCTGTCGTGCCATACCTTGCCGATGAGTTTGCGGAATCCCTTGAACCTGGCGGCATGGAAAAAGCCCGTTCGGCCATCAATGCGGGCTTGCGAAAAGTTCTCGCGCGCATGGGCGTCTCCACCCTGGCTAGCTATCGCAACAGCCATCTCTTTGAGATCGTGGGTCTCTCCGAAGATCTTTGCGGGGAAGTGTTTGAAGACGCTGCGGATTATCCTGGCCAGAAATCCCTGGATGATCTCCTCGCGGATTATCTGCGCCTGCACAAAGCCGCCTTCTCCGGCGAATCCGACGAATTGACCGATTCCGGTCTTTACCGGTTCCGCAAAGGCGCGGAGCTTCACGCCAGTTCGCCCGAGGTCGTCCGCCGGCTTCACGCCCATGTGCGCGCGCCCGGAGCCAAAACTTACTCGGCGTTTGAAGAGCTGGCTGAACATCAAGGGCCGGTTTTTCTGCGGGACTTGCTCGAGACCGTTCCGGACACGGCCGTTCCACTCGAGGAAGTCGAACCGCTGGAGTCCATCGTCAAGCGTTTCAGCACCCAGGCCATGTCTCTTGGCTCGCTCAGCCCGGAAGCGCACCGCACGCTGGCAATGGCGATGAATCAGCTTGGCGGCCGGAGCAATACCGGCGAAGGCGGCGAAGATCCGAACACCTATCGCTTTGAGCCGGCCGCGGCCAATAAGATCAAGCAGGTCGCCTCGGGACGTTTTGGAGTCACGGCGGATTATCTCGTCCACGCCGAAGAACTCGAAATCAAGATGGCACAAGGCTCGAAGCCTGGTGAGGGCGGACAATTGCCCGCCAAGAAAGTCAGCGAATACATCGCGCGCATCCGGCACGCCACGCCGGGCACTCCGCTGATCTCACCTCCGCCGCATCACGACATTTACAGCATCGAAGACCTCGCGCAATTGATCCACGACTTGCGCGCCGTAAATCCGCGCGCGCGCATCGGCGTAAAACTCGTTTCCGGCTCCGGAGTCGGCATCATTGCCGCGGGCGTTGCCAAAGCAGGCGCGGACGTTATCACCATCAGCGGCCACAACGGCGGCACAGGTTCTTCGCCCTTGACCTCCATCAAGAACACTGGTCTTCCCTGGGAAATCGGCTTGCGCGAAACGCATGACACGTTGGTTCGCGCGGGCCTCCGTTCGCGGGTCTCACTCCGCGTGGACGGAGGCCTGAAATTCGCTCGGGATATTGTGTTGGCTGCCATTCTCGGCGCGGACGAATTCGGTTTTGGCACGGCCTCCCTGCTGGCCATCGGATGCGTTATGGCGCGGCAGTGCCATCTCAATACCTGCCCTGTGGGGATCGCCACGCAAGACGAAAAGTTGCGCGCCAGATTTCAAGGCAAGCCGGAGATGGTGATCGCCTACTTTCGTTCGCTGGCTGAGGAAGTGCGCAACCGGCTTGCCCAACTTGGCGTGCGTTCGCTCAGCGAGCTCACCGGCTGGTACGACCGGCTCAGTGCGCGATCGGGAATGGATCCCTTCCTGGTTGTGCCCATCTCCCCCTCAAATCGCGTGGCTGCGCAGCAGGAGCCCGGCCTCCATGTTATGGCGCTGGAAGATTCCGTTCACTTCAATGCTTCGCTGACGATGCAAAATGAGTCCCAACCGGTTCAGAACTCCGATCGCAGTGTTGGCACCGGCCTGAGCGGGGAACTGATGCGCCGCCGCAAGAACGGCCACCCCGTGGTTGGCGAAATCAGCCAGGAATTTCACGGCGCGGCCGGTCAGAGTTTCGGCGCTTTTCTCGCCGAGGGAGTGACGCTCAAGCTCAACGGCGAAGCCAACGACTATGTCGGAAAAGGATTGTCCGGTGGGACCATCGCCATCACTGCGGGACTTGCTGCCTCGAGGCGTGGTGACGTCCTGGCCGGCAACACCGTGCTCTACGGCGCCACCTCGGGCCAGCTCTTTATTGCCGGCCGCGGCGGAGAGCGTTTCGCGGTCAGAAACAGTGGCGCGCTTGCCGTAGTGGAAGGTGTCGGCCAGCACGGTTGTGAATACATGACCGGCGGCGTGGCCCTCATTCTCGGGCCGCTCGGCCTGAATTTCGGTTCCGGCATGACCGGCGGGCTGGCTTATGTGTTGCGTGCTGAAGCCGAGGATGTGCTCCACCGCGATTTCGTGACCCTTGCCGAACTCGATTCCGAGGAAGAGAACTGGTTGCGGCGCACCCTCGAGGAACACGTTCACTTCACGGCGAGCCCGCGTGCGGCTCGCATGCTCTCGCGGCGTGGGACGTTGCCCTTGATGCGCGTGCAGCCAGTGCATTTTCAGGGCACGGTTGAAGCCACGTGGAGCCCCATTCTCTCTCAATTCAAACGCCGTCACACGATTTTGCCGGCGGTTACCGCGCCGATTTCGCAAGCTGCGTTTCACGCCTGAGGTTTTTGTAGGGGCGGGGCAATCCCTGCCCGCGCTTTAGGCCCAAGAAAGGAAGGATATTAACTCCGCCCCGGCAATCAGAATCCGCTATAATTCCCGCCGGGCGTTCTGACTATGGACTTTGATCAACTCGCCACTTTTGTTTTTGTCGCCAAACTGAAGAGCTTCTCACGTGCGGGCCAGAAAGTTTTTCGCTCGCAATCCGCCGTCAGCGCGCAAATTCGCCAGCTCGAACAAGCATACAAAGCCAGACTCCTCGACCGTTCCGCCAAGTCCGTCGAGCTGACTCCGGCCGGCGAAGTTCTTTTCGAGTACGCCGAAAAGTTGCTTCGCATGCGCGATGAATCCGTTCAGGTCGTTGCGGACCGTGGGAACGTTGTTCAGGGCCCCATCGTCTTCGGCGCCAATGAAGCCACCTGCCTCTACTTGCTCCCCGATATTTTTGCAGAATTTCAGCGCCGCTATCCGTTGGTGCATATCAGCATCTACCGCAATTTTAGCCACAAGATCCTGCAGCGCATCGAAGATGGCTCCGCCGATGTCGGCATCGTCACACTGCCCATCAAGTCGCCCAATCTGAAGATGCACCACATTTACAAAGACCGTCTGCGCTTCATGGTCAGCACAAAAAACCCCTTGGCCCATCGCTCCAAAATCACCCTCGCCGAAGTCGCCGAGCAGCCCCTCATCTTCCCCCGCACCGGCTTCACCCGCCAGGTGCTCGACAAACTCTTCCGTCCGTATCGCGCTCGCATCCGCGTCGCCATGGAACTGCCCAGCATCGGCATGATCAAGCGTTTCGTCGCCGCCGATGCCGGGCTCTCCATCATCAGCGAGAGCTTTGCCAAGGACTACGTCAAAGCCGGCGAAGTAAAGCTCCTCAACGTCGAAGGCGTGGACCTCTGGCGCGAGCTCGGCCTCGTCTACCGCCGCGACCGCAGCCTCCCTCGTGCCGCCCAGGCCCTCATCGGCATGATTCGCGAACATCGCAAAGTCGCCGACTCCGCCGAAGCAGCCGCCGCCAGCTAGCTACACCGTCTCAATACCCGAGAACTGTGATTCCGAGCGGAGCAGGCCGATGCTTTTTCTTCCCATCTCGCTCCTGCGAGATGGTCGGTCTGCGCAGCCAAAAAGAAGCTCGCGCCCGTGCCGCAGAAAAACTCGGCAAAGACCTGGCCTACTTCTTCTCCGGCGACTACCTCTCGGCCTGAGATCTCACCGCCGCCCTGGGCCGCCTCATCCCCGCCGTTGTCCGCGGCGATGTAAAACCCAAAACCGCCCACACCGTTGCCTACCTGGCCCAACCCTATGTAGGCCATCCACGTCTCCCAGCACGAATATTGCGAGGCCCTCAGCTCCAATGCCTGGCGCCAATCCGTCCGCAACTCCGTCAACGGCAACCACGACTACCTCTTCCCGCCCGACCCCCAACCCGACCAGTCCGAATCCCCCCACCTCAGCCCGAAATCTGGACGACCATGCACTCCACTTCGACCACACTTGCCGCCTCCTCATCGACGGGAAACCTTTTAGAATCAACACTTACGCACCGCCAGCAACTGTTGATTCTAAACCACTTACACCAACGCTAAGTCCTTTATCAGCAATACTTACAAAAAACCAGGGGGGGTGAACCAAGGAAGATGAGATTTTTTCCTCTGACTAACGGCTTACAACTGAAGACTTACAGCCGCGGAAGCCAAGCTAGTGCGCATTGAAATCCAGGCTCGCAATCGCCCGTGCGATCACATTCTCCTGAATCTGAATGAGGTCGCTGTCGGCGTAGGTCATAGCCAGCACCGTGAACATGTCCTTGCCACGCGCAACAACCACCAGTTTTCCCGACCAGTCGTGCTCGTCGGCCTTCCCGCGATATTGATACTCCACGGCTGGTAATCCGCCGACCACCGTTTTGCGCTCCGACAGCCGCTGATAATTGGCGTAGACGTCGTGCAGCCGTTTCTCCACCGCCGCGGCCGCCGCATCCAACGGTTCTTTTGTTTTCTCCTCGCCGACCACCATTAATGTGGATTCGTTGGACGTGCCCATCGCCACAATCGCGTTCGGAAGCGCGCCGCGCGCTTCTTCGATCAAGCTCCAGCTCGGCGCTTTGTACATCCGGAAGCCATGAGTGTAATTCGTGTACAGATTTCCCTGGACCTCCTCGCGGTTTGCGGGAACTTCAGGCTCCCTCGGGGGAGCAGGGGATGCCGCAGCCGGTGCCAGTCCGGTCGTCGTTGCCGCCGGAGATCCTTTGATAGCAGGCGCTGCGACATTGGCCGCCGCTGTACTCGTTGGAACTTCCGGTTTCACCGCGGCGTTCGTTATTTTTGGCGTCGTTTTGCCGGTTGTCCCCGCCGTACCGGGTTCTACGGTCTTTACGCTCGCGTTCGCTGGCGTCGCCGAAACATCTGACGATGATGCGACCGCTGGCTCAGCCTGTGGCTGCGAATCGGCCGCTGGTTTTGAGGGATGCTGGTTTGCATCTTTCTTCGCCGCGGATGCCGCTTCCGGTTTTCCCGCTGGCGTCGATGGAATAATGGACTCGATCTTGTCTTTTTCGATCAGCTCATATCCAAAATCAGTCTTGATTTTGAACATGTTGTCTTCGTACGCCACGATGACGCCGTACAGCTTCTTGCCACCCTTGAGGCGAATCTCATCCGCCCGCGCCGAAACACCGGTCGCGGAGAATGTTAGAACAAGCATCGCAAACAGAGAGGGGCCGCGCTTATTGGGGACAGCCATATAGAAAGTATCCCGCCGCTGAGTGTGGCCCGCAACCTTCACACGCGTGGCGGTGTCCGTCGTGCTACCTCTGCCAGCAGCGCCCTCAAGCGGCCCGCCAGCCGTTCCACTTCGTCCATGGCTGCGCTCAGCCGCCCTCGCACCGAATCTGGCAATTGCGCGTGCGTCTGCTGCAGCGCCAGCGCCTCGGCAATCAAGCGAATCTGTCTCCGGCTACGCGGATTCAATCGCTCCCACAGCCGGCGCTTGCTGCTGCGGTTTCGCCCCAGCCACTCCTCCCCGGTCCCTGCCGGGCGGCCCGTCTCCGGCTCCGCCACCGGCGTAGTGTTTTGTTTTCTCGTCTGAAATAGCATGTTTTAACTCTCGAAACTCGAAACTCGTTGCCACGCGTTGGCGTGTCCGAATTTCGTGTTTCGTTTTTCAGATTTCGTCTTTTACTTTTTCAACATTTCCAACTTTTCCCCCTTGATCTGCCCATCCTGCTCAACGCGCCCGGTCACGCGCATTAAGCGCGTTTCAAACACCAGGCCGCCATACCGGTCGTAGGCGTCGGGGAAGAGCACCACTTCATACACGCCGCGCTGGTCCTCGAGCGTTACGAACATCATGTTGCGATAATTCTTCGTGCCAACATGCCGGTAAGTCACCACCCAGCCGCACAGCGTCACGCGCTTTCCGCGCAGCCCCGGCAGTTCATCGCTCCAGGCTTCGCCGTTGCGCGGCAAAAAATCCAATGGGTGCCCGCTCACGCACACTTCCAGAATTTCTCGTTCGTAGCGCAGCTTCTGTTCCAGGGTGTACTCCGGCGTCCGCATTTCCGCCAACGCCGCGCTGATGGCATCCGGCGCGTTTACTTCCGCAAATAATGTTTCCGCCTTTTCCGCTAGCACGGCCCCTGGTCCCGAGCGGAGTCGAGGACCGCTCGCCTGTGTGCCCTTTCCGGTCGCTTGCAAAAGATTCCACCGCCACAGCAGTTCCGGGCGCGTCATCGTGCATGCTTCATCGTTCATTTCATCAAATGCCCCGCACTTGATCAGCGACTCGATCTCATCCCGTTCGACCGGCACGCGGCGCAGAAAATCTTCGAGTGATTGAAATAAGCCGCCTTCTCCCCGCGCTCGCAGGATCGCTGTGATCGTTTCCATTCGCAGACCTTTTACTTGCATCAAGCCAACGCGCAGCGCACGTTTTCCATCCACACCATCCTCGGCTGTGTACTCCATCCTTGAGCGATTCACCGATGGCAGCCGCACCGCGATGCCCCAGCGTTTGGCTTCTTCGACATACGCCGACACGTGATAGAAACCCGCGCCCGCGCTGCACATTGCCGCGAGAAACTCCGCCGTGTGGTGCGTTTTCAGATACGCCATGCGGTACGAGATGTCCGCATACGTCGCGGCGTGCGCTTTGCAGAAGCCGAAGCCCGCGAATTTTTCGACCATCATCCAGGTTTCTTCGCGTTGCTGGCTGGTCAGCCCCATCATTCCTGCAGCTTTCAGGAATTTCCCGCGCAACCGATCGCGATCACTCCGGCCGGAGAATTTTGCGGACGCCCGCCGCACAAGATCGGCTTCGGCCAGCGACATGCTCCCGAGCGCCTGTGAAATCTGCATCACTTGTTCCTGGAAAATACACACACCTTGTGAATCGCCGAGAATCTTCTTGAGCGCCGGGTGCGCGTATTTGATTTCCTCCTGTTTGCGCAGTCGCTTCAAAAATAATTCTTTCGATCCATATTCCGCCGCGCCTGGACGAATCAGCGCCAATGCTTGCGCTACTTCTTCAAGTGTCCGCGCCTTCATCGTGCGCAACAGCCCGCGCATTGCCGGCGATTCGATCTGAAACACTCCCATCGTTCGTCCATCTGCGATGACATTGCACGTCGCGGGATCGTTTTCCGGTATGGCGTCAAAATCGATCTCCCGCGGTTTGGGGCAAGGTGTCACTCCATCCGGTGCGACGTTCGATGCATCAGCAGCGGGCGGGGCAAGCCCCGCCCCTACAGGTCGAAGGGTGCGTTCGATGTTGTCCAGTGCCAGCGACATCGTGGTGAAGCCGCGCTGGCCGAGGAGATCCATCTTGATCAGCCCGAGCGCTTCGACGGCGTTCATGTCGTACTGCGTCACGACGATGCCTTTCGTCGCGCGCTCCAGCGGCGTCAGCCGGTTGAGAGGGCGCGCAGAAATCACCGTGCCGCAGGGATGAATCCCGAGATGCCGTGGCGCGTCGTCGAGACGCAACGCCACTTGCAGGATCGTTTTCCATGGCTCGTCGTTCACGGGAAGGTCGCGGCATTCCGGCAGGCCGTGAATCGCCGATAGAATTTCACGCACCGGCCGGTGCGGCAGCCGCTTCGTGAAGCGGTCTACTTCTCCAGGTGGTACGCCAAACACTTTTGCCACTTCGCGCACGGCGAGCCGCGCGTGCATGGTGATGAAACTCGCGATCATGGCGACGTGTTCCGCACCCCAGCGCTCGTAAACGTAGTCGAGCAATTCATCGCGGCGAGCGCCGCAAATGTCGATGTCGATGTCCGGGCAATCGCCGCGCTGCTCGTTCAAAAACCGTTCGAAGTAGAGCCCCCAGCGCAACGGACACACGCAGGAAATGCCCAGACAATACGTCACGATGGAACTTGCTGCCGACCCGCGCGCCACGGCAGGAATGCCGCGGCGCCGCGCTTCCTCCACGATGTCCGATACGAGCAGGAAATAGGGCGCCAGGCTCCACTTCCTGATGACCTCTAATTCACGCGTCAGCCGCGAACGCACTTCTGGTGTTAATGAGTGATAGCGTTTCAGTGCGCCCTCGAGGCTCAGCTTTTGCAAATAGGAATCCGGAGTCTCACCCTCCGGAACGGTGAACTCCGGAAAGATCAGTTTTCCCAGTTCGAGCTGCAAATGGCAGCGCTCAGCGATTTCCATCGTTGTTTGCAGCAGCTCCGGATGATCCGGGAAAAGTTTTTGCATTTCTACGGCTGGCTTGAACCATGCTTCGCCGGTAGTGATTTCAGGTGGAGCGATGGTGGTAAGTAATCCGCCCGTGCGGATCGCGTTTACCGCGCGATGATGCAGGTGCTCCTCGGGTCGCAGAAAATGAACATTGTTTGTCGCTACCAGCGGCACGCCCAGTTCGCGGCCGAGGCGTTCCGCTTCGCGCAATACGCGCCCATCTCCCGGCGAGAGGTGCTGCACCTCGATGTACAAGCGGTCGCCGAAAATTTCTTTTAGTTGGGAAAAGTGATTGGTAACTGGTGATTGGTGATGGGTGACTAGTGACTCGTGACTCGTGGCGGAGCACAACGCGATCACGCCGCGGCTGTGTTCTGCCAATTCCTGCAAGGTCACAGGTCGGCCATCGATTTCCGCGGCAGCGGGATTTTGTGCCAGCTTGGTCGTGCCCAAATGGCGCAGCGTGACGAGCTGGCAGAGATTGCTGTAGCCTTCCATGTCTCCCGCCAGCAAAACTAATGTGGCGCTTGGCTTATTTCCGTCGTTCCGAGCGAAGCGAGGAATCTCTCTTCGATCTTGTGACCATTCGACATCCAGCGCCGCGCCGACGATGGGCTTGATGCTCGCTTTTTTCGCCACCTGGTAAAACGATACGGCGGCATACAGCCCATTCGTATCCGTCAGCGCCACGGCGGGCATTTTCTGCTCAACCGCTGCCGCGACGATCTCTTCCGGCGACGCCACGCCTCGTAGAAACGAATAGTGGCTATGACAATGCAAATGTATGAACACGTTTGCCCCGGCTTGGAAAGGGAAGAAGGCATGCGCGCCTTTCGGCGAGCATGCCTGTTCATTCGAATCAGGTAGGGAAAGGGAAGGAAAAACTCAGCAAACTACCGCGATAAGCAGGGCGTCGAGAGCACCAGACCATTCGGCTTGGTGGCGTAATGCTCGCGGAGCTCGAGGCCTTTGCCGTAGAAGACGGCGTTCCAGCCGTAGCGGCCGCGCACGGAATCGAGACCGCGGTTCAGGTACCAGCGGCGGTTGGCGTTGGTGTCGAAGAGCTCGTGCTGGCGTTTGTCGGTTTCGAGGTTATGCACGCTGACGCCGGCGAGGCGGACGGCCACGCGGCGCGTGAACAATTTGCTAAACAGATCTTTTGCCGCGGCGAGCAGTTCGCGTTCGTCGTTGGTTGGTTTGCTGAGCCGCACGGTCTGGTGCGCCGAAAAATGATCGACATAGCGGATGCGCAGGCCAATGGTGCGCGCCTGCTTGCCGTATTCGCGCAGGGTTGCGCCGATGCGTTCGCTGAGATACTCGATCAGACCGCCGAGGAATTCCGTGTCGATGGTGCCGCCTTCAATGGTCGTTTCGCGGGAAACGGATT
>DATNLB010000632.1:0-2864 GCA_035603095.1 Candidatus Acidiferrales bacterium | reverse complement strand
CTTGCAGCTCCAGCCACACATCGAAAGCGTCCACCGTGCCGCCGGGGAAGAAGTGCCCGACCTTGCGGGTGCGCACGACCACGTCCACGCGAGCGTCATTGCCCCGGCGCACCGCCGCATCGGTGCGATCAATGGGAGCGGTGATAGGGCGAACCTCGCCGGAGGGGCCTTTCGGCAGTGAAATATCAGATTCTTCGCCGACGGCGAAAGTCGTTGAAAGTTCCGGCCTTCCGATTTCGCTCCGCACGGGCGCACTCGTTTCTTTCTCCGCGGGCGAGATCGCAAAGATATCGACGCTCAGTTGTTTGTCCTGAAGAAACTTTTTGGCGAACTCAAATTGCGCCTGGTCCTGATTTGCCGTGGGCACCGCCGTGTTCGCGCCGGGGAAGCGATGCGAATGCACGAGACCGTCAACGTTGCCGTCGTCATTCGAGAGAACTTGCGGCATGTGGCAATCCGCGCAATTCATGGGCGACTTCGGATAGTAGAAGGCGCGCGCGCCCTGGCCGGAAACGCCGCTGGCCTGCCAGTTGTCATATTCATTGAAGCCGCGAATCCAGCGGTAGTGATTCACCGGGACGTCCAAATGCACCTTGTGGCACGAAGAACAAAACTCCGCGGTGTCCGCGCGCATGAACGGCTTCAGAAAAGTGCGACGGTGCGGCTCCGGATTGAGGCGGACCACAAAGTCGTGCAACCTGCGCACCAACGGATTCTCGCTGGCCGCCAGCTCGTGGAGCTTCGGGTACTCCAGGAAAAAGTCGCCCTGGCCCATGGTGCTCTTCACTTCCACAATGCTGTGGCACATCAGGCAGCCGAGACCGGCGCGGGCTTCCGGGCGGTCAACGATTTGCTTGATGGGCGTATCGAACAAGCCGCTGTACAGCAGCGCGGGATCGTGGCACCCCGCACACCATTTGGAGGAACGCACGCCGGCGACTTCCTGCATGTACTCGATGCTCTTGCGGTACCACTGATTGTTGAAGGACGAAAAATGGTGCATCGAGCTGTCCCACTGCCTATAAATATCCGCATGGCAGCGCTGGCAGGCGTCGGATTTCATGAAGTACTTGGAGGGAATGTTGCCGCCATGTTTGGTTTGCGCGGAGCTGGGGAAAAATTTCCCCTGAGGGCCGTCACCTTCGCCATCCATTGTTTCCGCCGGCATCAGCGGATTGGAAATGCGATTCGCGTTCTTCCAGGCCACCTCGCGCGTCCACCACATTCCCGCCGCGATGCCTGCCGTCACGAGCGTCAGCGCGGCAAATCCCAAGCCGCGCCGGAGGACGCCGCCGCCCAGCCACCCTTTTGAAATGAGCCAGGAGGTTGCCAGAAAAAACGTGCCAAGAACGCACAAGGCGATATGCGCATAGAGCCACGGCTTCAGCCGAAGGGGCGTGCCGATTTTGATCAACACGATTCCGAGAAGCGCTCCTGCAGCCAGCGAGATCCAGCCCAAACGAACCAGCAGCGATTCGTGGCGGAGCAACCGTACAACGTAAAAAAAGAGAAGAATCGTTAAGACGATTCCGATCGCGACATGGAACAAGTCCAGAATAAAGTAGGAGATCGTGGCCGAGGGATATCCGTACAGATAAACCGCGCTGACCGTCAGCGCAACCAGGATTCGTGATAACCACCGCTTTATAAAATCAATTTGCATCATCTCCACCTGGGCGCGCGGTTTGCGGCTATCAAAACAGCGGCCGGATGTGTGAGTAACATCCGGCCGCAATTCAGTTTGGGGTGCCCCGAAGCGAGCCAGGATCTGGCGGAGCCGGAGGCGATGTTGCTTGTGAGCACACTTATATGTTTTAAGCTGGAGGCTGGCAATAATGCAAAAGCATTAGAAGTTAGGCTCGGCATCTATCCCCCTTGTTTCCAAGCAGTTGTATGTTTTTCCGACGCGCAGATCTTTGTACTCTTCCGTGCGCCCGCTGGGCCAGTCGATTACCACACGGTCGATTTTTTCACGCAAGCCGAGGCCGAACGTTACCGGCAATTCCGATTGAGAAAGATAACTAGAGCCCCCCCGGACCATCCTCGATTGCGTCTGCCCCTCGTAGTAAATGCGGATCGACGAGCCGATCGCATCGCGATTCGACTTTGTACCTTTAAGCCGAAATCGAATGCCCCGAGGATGCCCCTCTTGATCGTTCCGGTATAAGTACGCTGGCCCATTGTTGGTAGTCATCAGGATGTCCTGGTCACCGTCGCGGTCGAAATCGCCGTAGGCCAATCCCCGTCCAACTTTCGGAGCCTCAAATCCTCCTCCGATCGCTGCTGCGACGTCCTGAAATTTTCCACCGCCGCGATTCAAAAAGAGTTGCGGCGGCTGCGCATATCCGGTGTTGCCGCGGATATTCCGGACGGTTTCATCGATGTGGCCATTGGCCACCGCCAGGTCCAGAGCGCCATCAAGATCCACATCGAGAAACATGCAGCCAAATCCGAGAGTGTTCCTGGATGCCGCCCCGATGCCGGATGCAATGGACACGTCGTCGAAAACTCCTGGAGCCGTGGCGCGATACAGACCGATCATTTCGTTGTCGAAGTTGGTGATGGCCACGCCCGGCTTGCCGGAACCATCGAAATCTCCGGTGTCGACGCCCATGCCGGCGCGCGCTTTCCCTTCCGTGCTGAACGCCAGACCGGCCTCCACCGCGACATCCTTAAACTTGCCATTCCTCAAATTGCGATAAAGCTTATTGGGCTGCGTGTCGTTGGCTACCAGCAGGTCCGGCCAGCCGTCCTGGTCGTAGTCGAACATCGCCACACCGAGGGATTTTGAGCTGCTGTCAAAAATGCCGCTGGTGGCGGTCACGTCCTCGAAAGTACCGTTGCCGCGATTGTGGAAGAGCCAG
>DATNLB010000633.1:0-4016 GCA_035603095.1 Candidatus Acidiferrales bacterium | reverse complement strand
CCCGGTAGATTTCCATAGCCTCTTCGTAGCGTTTCTTTGCTTCCAAGTAATTTCCGTGCCTCTCCAGTTCGATCCCTTCCAGGGTGCTGGTGGCGGCGACGCCCAGCCGGTCATGCGCCGCGATATACAACTCCTTTGCCTCGCGTATTGCTCCCTCAACCCTTTCTTGTTTTCCGGAGTTTTCGAACAACCAGGCCTGCTCGCGTCGGGCTTTGGCCAGGAGCAATGAAGCCCCCGCGGCTTGCGCTTTTTCCACCGCATGGGCCAGGGCCGCTTCGGCCCTCTTCATGTCGCCCAGTGACCTCGCTGCGTCGTTCTCTGCCAGATCAATCCGAGGATCTTCTCCGAGAGGTACAGGCAGTGCATGTAGTGCGGCGATGGTTGCGAGCGCATCTTTCCACCGATTGGCTTTGACCTCAGAGTCCGCAAGCGCCAGACCGTAATCCAGGTTGTCCGGGAAAAAGTCGAAGAGCGCGCGGTGAATCTCAATGGCCTTCTCCCAGTCACGCATGGTCTCGCGATAACGGCCTTCAACGAGCAGTCGCTCCGCCCGGGAAAGATTCGAGGACACTTCGAACGCCTTTTTCGCCTCCAGTTTCGCCCTCTCATCGAAGCCAAGCTGTTCCCACACGTTCGCCTGTGCCGCGTGCGAGAGCGCGAAGTCTGGCTCGACTTCCGACGCTTTCTGCAGCCGGTCACGAGCTGCGAGCATATCGAACACTCGCAGCTTCGCAAGCCCCTCAGAGTATAGTTTGGCGGCTTGGCCTTTCGAAGGCAGCGCAATCGCTACCTCTGCTGCCTCTTCCCTGGTCACCGCGCGCACTCCAAGTTTTTTCCGCAGCTCTTCGCCGGCTCGCGAGACCAGATCGAGCAGATGCACTTCCGTCCCGGCTTCGGAAATCGCCCCGATCGTTTCTCCGCTGCGCGTGTCCTGCAACCGGAGATCCAGCCGGACCTGTCCCTCGGACTTGGGGCCCAGTGTCGCGTAGGAACCCACTACCACGTAATCCGTACCTAGATTCTTACGGATTCGCGTCAAGCTGTCGCGGCTCAAACTGTCCACGTCCGGAAGAGCGAGTTCCATCTTCATTCGTGCCACGCTCTCAGCGGGTATGGAGCGCACATGTTCCCCGGCCGCGAGCTCGGTCATCAGCCAGTCCGAAAGCGCCGTGGAGAGCCAGGCTTCCTGCGCATCACCTGACAAATTCTTGAATCCCAACACCGCCACCGACTGCCGTAAATTCGCGGAGCTTGAAGTTCCGATGAGGCCAGCGGAGGCGCGAATCCGCAGATAGACGACTGCTGCTAGGATGGCCACCGCAAACGCGGCCGCCAAAACAATGAGGCGCCTCCGCCCGAGTCGCGTGCGCAAATTCAGCGATCCAAAGAAAGATGGAACGGAACCACGGTCATCCCCCACTCTTGCTTGGACTCCCGAGTGCGTCTCCGCCGGATGAACGAGAGCGGCGACGGCCGTTTCGGTTCCCTCGCGTGGGTGATGGACCGGGACCAGGAAGCGGTAGCCGTGACGCGGAATGGTTTCGACGTAGCGAGGGTTCTCCGCGGAATCGCCCAGCGCGGACCGCAGCTTGGTCATGGCTTTGTTCAGGCTGCGGTCAAAATCAACGAAAGTGTGCGCCGGCCAGAGCTTGTGGCGAAGCTCTTCCCGAGTCACCACTTCGCCGGAGTGATCCAGCAGGAGGCATAGGATTTGGAAGGGTTGTTCTTGCAGCTTGATTCGAATGCCGCGCTTGCGCAGTTCCGCTGCCCTCTCATCAACTTCAAAAACGCCGAACCCCCGAGTCTGCACGCGGTTTTCCGTGGCTGGCATGACAGAACTCCCCAATATTGGGGAGCAGCGTAGCACGGGGATTTCGCCGGTTCAATACTCACATTCCGGCTTCCCAAGCACCCCCTTTTGCACCTGGTCGAACGCAAGGTTTGCAGGAGAACATCGTTCGATCTTTCGGTCCTCCGGCTTCTGAATCCGCGTTGACTTCTTTGAGATCATTTTCCCGCGGTGTAAACTTGTGCGCATGCCGCAGTTCCTGCAAATGCGCGATTCGCGTGTCCATTCGCGCCGGACCGAAATCCTACTGATTTTTCTGTTTAGCTTGTTCTCCTTCGCCATTGCGCCAGTTACACCGGGTCAATCGAACGCCGATGCAAATGACGAGCGCGTGCAAAAACTTTACTCCCAGGCAAAATCCGCCGAAGCCCGCGGCGACCTCGCGGCCGCCGCCGCGAATTATGAGTCTCTTTTGCAGATTGCCCCGCGCCTGGGGCCGGCCTACAACAATCTGGGCTCGCTTTATTTGCGGCAGCGCGAATATAAAAAGGCCGCGGATGTTTTGGAAAAAGGATTGAAAATCGATCCGAAAATGTTTTCAGCCGCGGCGCTTTTGGGAATCTCAAGATACGAGATGGGTGACTACGCCGGCGCGCGAGCGTCCTTGGAGGCGGCGCTCCGCGGCAATCCCAAAGACAATAACGCGGAATTGATTCTGGCGAACGATTTGATCAAACTCGGTGAACTAGATCTGGGGGCGGAGCATTTGAGAAAGCTTTCGGAGCGGCAGCCAGGGAACCAGGAAATCTGGTACCTGCTCGGGAAAGTCCACATGACATTATCCGAGCAGGCGCTTTCGAAATTGAATGAGATCGATCCCAACTCCGTGTGGGCGCACGAAATTTCCGGCGAGATCATGGAAAGCATGAAGAATTACGACGGCGCGCTGATGGAGTACAAGAAAGCGGTGGAGCTGGCGCCGGAGCATGCCGGCACCCACTACCTGTTGGGCAACGCATATTGGTCGCTCAACATGTGGGACGCGGCCACGGAGCAGTTTCGGGCGGAGCTCGTGAATGCCCCGATGAATTGCCAGGCGCAATGGAAGCTTGGCAACATTGTGCTGGAGCAGCACGCCGGCCCAGAGGAAGCATTGGCAGATGTCGAAAAGGCCCTGGCAATTTGTCCGAACCTGATGACGGCACGAGTGGACCGCGCGAGAGCGCTGATGAAATTGGATCGCCACGCGGAGGCTCTGAAAGACTTAGAAGCCGCGGAAAAGGCTGATCCCGCCGAAGCTTCCACGCATTTTTTGCTGGCCCAAACATACCGCGCGCTCGGAAGAACGCAGGAAGCGCAAGGGGAGATGAAGCTATTCAGCAAACTGGAAGAGAGCGCCCGCGCGGCGACCGCCGAACGCGCCAAGCAACTCCTGCAGGAAAAAAGCAAAGAGCCTTGAACCCCGAGCAGAGTCGCATGCAGTTTGCTTGCAATTCATTTTTGAAGGTATTTTCTGAGAGCACAGTTGTTACTGCGAGATTCTTTTTCAAATGGAGAGGGGAGTCACGGGCGAGGAGTCTCCGAGACGGAGTGGCTGCCGGCCAGCGCGGCACAGCGGTCGAATTCGATTTTCGCTTTTTCGGCAAGGCCCTGCTTGCGATACACGGGAGCAAGCATGCAATGGAGATTGGGAGTTTGCGGAGACAGTTCAATGGCTTTTTCCAATTCTACTTGCGCCTTGGGGAGCTCTTCCAGCCGGGTGTAAGCCTTGCCGAGAAGTTCGTGGGCACGTGAGTCGCCCCGAGCGATTTCCGTCGCCTGGAGAAGAAACGTGAGTGCATCTTGCGGGCGGTTCTCGTCAATAAGAAGACTACCCATGTCTATATATGGACCAGGATTTTTTGCATTGGACTGCGCTTGCCAGGCGATGGCCTGCTGGTAGGCTGCGGTGGCTTCGTCGTTGCGGCCTAATCCTGCAAAGGAAAGCCCGAGATTGTCTTCCGCTTTCACGTTTTTGAGATCGAGTTTGAGACATTTTTGAAAGGCGGTGACGGCCTCGATGAAGCGGTTTTCGTTGTATTTCGTGCGTCCGAGGAGATACCAGCCATCCGCGTCGTTTGGAGTCCATTCCAGCATTTTCGTCAGCCACTTGTCGGCATCCGAGTAGTCGCCGAGCAGAACATAGTCGAGCGAAACAATCTTTAAGTCGTCCGCACTCGGGACGTGG
>DATNLB010000138.1:0-3774 GCA_035603095.1 Candidatus Acidiferrales bacterium | reverse complement strand
CGCTGCAGTGGCACGGCCACTTCATACATTGCGGCACCGTTCGTCTCGTACAATCGCCGGATAGCACCGTCTTCCTTCGTGTTGCGGTTGTACACCAAGTCTCCGAGCTGGAAGTTCCAAGTCATTGAACCTCAGAATGCTCTTTTCAGCCCGGCTAGTAGCGATGCGGAAGCGCCGAAAGCTAGCTGCAGAAAGCCTTAGCTAAGAGGGAGGAGTTAATGTGTATACCACCGTTGGCGTCGAGAGAGCCACGATATTTGATGAACCCAAGCGTTCTGAACTTATTCATAAAAAAATTGACGCGCGAGCGTGTAGTACCGATCATCGTTGCCAGGGTCCCTTGCGATATTCCGGTAAATTTGTGCGCCTTGCTCTGACTCCCCTTCCCCGCAAGCACCAGAAGAGCACGGGCGAGCCGCCTCTCGCTGCACTGAGAAACCTGGTCAATTAAATCATCCTCGATCCGCATATTGCGCGAAAGCATGTAAGACAGGAAGGCATAGGAGAGCGCACGGTCAGCGTAGAGGGCCCGGATCATCGCGTTTCTTTCAATGACTTGGAGCGCCGTGGGTGCAATCGCGGTGGCGGTCCTACCGCGAATATTCTGACTTCCAAGGGACGCTTCGCCAACAAATTCGCCTGGTCCCAGAATGGCGACAATGGCCTCCTTGTCAGTCTTGGCGTCCACGGAGAGTTTCACGCGGCCCCTTTGAATGTACATGAGTGTCCCGGCGAAATCGCCTTGAGAGAAAATGGTTTCTCCGGTTGCGAAGCTTTTATTTAACGTGACCACTCCGCTCAAATCGAATGAACTTTTGGGAAGGGCCCCAATACCGGACCTCATGGGTTGATTGGGCTTCCGATTCCGGTGGGAGATTGCACGCCGCGCGGATTGGGCCATTCGCGGAATCGCCAGTTCCTTCATGACATCGCTTAAGCTGGCTTCCTGGAACCCTTCTTGCTCAGTCGTCACGGGTTGCCCCCCCGCACTCTGACATCCAAACCGATCCAATTCTGTTCGATTTTGAACATATCGGGGAAAGCGGTTCCATGATGGTTTTCGGACAACCGTTGGGAACTCCGCTGCCTACCGGTAATTGGCACAGGCAAAGGCGGGAACTTGGGGAGGAACGGGACGTTTTCTGATATTTGTTTAGTAAAACTCGTTGGCTCATAGCGATTGGAGATTTCAGGGAAGGGGCAACTTCCCGTCTGTCCCCCTCCGTGAAGGTTTAGGCCGCTGACGCACCTCCTTGTGGTCGCCATTGACTTGCATCTAACTGTTGAACAGTTGCCAGCGTCGCTGTAAGGTAGAGAGTGAAAGGAAAGAGGCGCCGTAACCCATGATTCCCTAACCGGAGTGGTCATCAGAGACCCGCAGATTCTCGGCGGTACGCCCGTATTTCGCGGCACGCGCGTCCCCTTTCAGGCTCTCCTGGACTACATTGAGGGCGGACAAACTCTCGATGAGTTTCTTGACGATTTTCCCACCGTCACCCGCGATGCCGCCGTATCCGCTCTGGAACTCGCCAAGTCTCTGGTCGTCAACAAACTGGAATGAGGCTGCTCCTTGATGAATGCCTCCCGCGCAAATTCCGCACCAGCTTCTCAGCGCATGACTGTCAAACCGTCCCGCAGGCAGGCCTCGCGGGCAAGAGGAATGGAGAACTCCTGTCATTGGCGGAGCAGCAATCCTTCGACGTCCTGTTGACCGTGGATAAGGGCATCGAGTACGAACAGGATCTCGCGGGACGCAAGATCGCCATCATCGTCCTCCATAGCAGGTCCAATCGTCTTGCCGATCTTTTGCCCCTCGCGCCGGAGTGCCTCGTGTGCCTGTCCGGAATCAAATCCGGCGAAATTGTGGCGAATTGGCTCATAGTCATGCTCATCCCAATGGCGCACGATGGCTCTCGATGGCCGCCGCCTTGCCTTCGCCTAATATGCCTTACACCTACCCCACGGATCAGTACACGGAGAAAACGTCCCGTCTCTGTCCCCCGGTTCCGTCCCAAAGGCTAAGGAAACGCTTGTTCTTGAAATCTCCCGGTCCCGCGCTATACTCGGACCACTCGACATTCCTGTCGATATCGGCGTTCCTGCCGAGAAGGAGGTGATCCTGTGAGGTACGGTTTACGTTGATGCAGTAAGGGAGGCGCTTGTGAACTTACCAGGCGCCTCTCCCTTTTGTTCTCTCTGTCCAAGTCCCCTAGCTACAAGCCATCAGGCCACGCGATTAGTTACCGGCGGCGCGCGCCGGCTTTTCTTCGGAAGGTTCGCCTTCGCGGATGCCGCCGTAACGGCGCTCGCGCTTTTGAAATTCCAGCAAAGCTTCCAGCAACCGCGCGCGGTTGAAGTCCGGCCAGAGCGTCTCCGTGACGAAAATCTCAGCGTAGGCGATCTGCCAGAGCAGAAAATTGCTCACGCGCATCTCGCCACTGGTGCGGATCAGCAGATCGGGGTCCGGCAGGCCCTCGGTATACAAGTGCCGCGAAAGCTGCTCCTCGGTGACCTTGTCCGAAGTCCCGTGGCCGTTGCGTTCGGAAAGAATCGCGTTCATGGCATCGACAATCTCCGCACGCCCGCCATAATTCAGCGCCACGCACAGCACCATGCCCTGGTTCCCCGCGGTTTTCTCCATGGCGTCGCGCACATCGTTCTGCACTCCGGCGGGGAGTTCGTCCATGCGGCCAAGGAATCGCATCCGGATATTGTTTTTTTGGATCAGGGGCATCTCCTTGCGGAGATATTCGCGCAGCAGGGCCATCAGGAAGTCGATCTCGGTCTTGGGCCGCCGCCAATTCTCGACGGAAAACGCATAAAGCGTCAGCGCTTCGATTTTCAATCGCGCGCACGTCTCGATCGTCGTGCGCGCCGATTGCGTTCCCGAACGGTGCCCCGCGATCCGCGGAAGGTGCCGCTTCTGCGCCCACCGCCCGTTGCCGTCCATAATCACGGCGACGTGCCTCGGCAGCCGCGTCTGGTCCAGCTTTTCGAGCAGGCCCGCCTCTTCTGGCGTTACCGGGCCGAGCGAACCGGGTGTGGCGACGTGCAGCGTTTTGGGAGTATTGCTATGGGACACGGTGCCTGTGCAGGCTTTCTAAGGAAACTTCTTTACGACGCAAAGTTAACATACGCTTTGGGGGTGGCGCAACTTCCGGTGCCGTGTTTATCATCAGGGCGGCGGCGGCACGCTTTGCTGGAAGAGCGCCGTGTAGGTGAGAACTAATGTTAGGCCAATCATGGCGATCGCCGTCACCCACGCCACGATGTTGAAAGTCACCGTGTTGACGTAGTCGCCCATCAGGTCGCGCCGGTTCACGAGCAGCAGAATGAAAATCACCACCACCGGAAGCCAAATCCCGTTGCCCACCTGCGAGAAGATCAGAATCTTCCAAAGCGGCGCATTGGGCAGCAGAACGACGCCCGCCCCAACCACGATCAAAATCGTATACAGCCAGTAGAAGATGGGGGCTTCTTTGAATTTGTGGTCGAGCCCCGCTTCAAACCCAAGCCCCTCGCAAATAACATGTGCGGTGGAAAGCGGCAAAATGGAAGCGGCAAAGAGCGACGCGTTGAGCAGCCCAAAAGCGAAAAGGATTCCTGCGCCTTTCCCCGCCAGGGGAATCAGGGCCGCGGCCGCCTGCGCGGCGTCGGTGATATCCCGGTGGCCATTTTTGTACAGCGTGGCTGCGGTGCAAACGATAATGAAGAAGACGATCACCATGCAGCTGATGCTGCCAAAGAGGACGTCAGCGCGTGCCTGCCGATATT